>JAJYAF010000093.1:349-7696 GCA_021779655.1 Pseudomonadota bacterium | reverse complement strand
GGCGATTTTGCGGGTCTTGATGGTGAAATCGCAGTTAGATTGGCACAGGCCCTGGGCTTCGAAAAAATTCGCCAGCTTCCCAGCCCAAGGCTTAAACCGTCACTCAAATTTCGTTAAATTATTGTCGTTGTCTGTTAGAATGGCTTGACATATTGAAGACGAGCAGTTAATAGTGATAACATGACAACCGGATATTTACTTTCGTTGAGCGAAATCGTCGAACCGCAGCCCGCCATGAGTCCGTCGCAATCGGTTCAAGCTCAATCAGCCTGGCTACTACAGAGCCGTGGCCTTAGCGTCACCAGCATCAGCAACGCTGCGCTTAACGGCATTTACCCGGCAGACAACGCAACCGTTGCGATCCTGCTTGCCATACAATATTTTATAGATCGCAATGCCAGGTTTCCCGGCCAGAGCGGGCAATACATTGTGGCCGATCTCGGGGGAAATCCGCATGTTTTTACCGCCGCCCTTTCTCCGGGCGGCGGCTCTCCTCCGTCTTTTACCCAATTGGTTTATGCGCTGGCCGATTTCGCTGCCGCCTGCACTGCTGCGGCAATCAGCGGCACAACGCCACTCCCTTCCTCTTCCGTTACCATCACCTGAAACGCAAGCACAAACCGTTTTTCGGCTTACGCCATTTCTTACGTAGATCTCTTTCTCGGCTTGTTCTGTGAATTCCTTGATACAGGCCAAAGAAATTTCGAGACCGATATCGATTTTGGGAGCTCTTTTATGTCGCCTCGGCGATTGTCTGAATTCGTTCAACCATCGCTGCCACACCGTTTCCACGATTGGTGGAAAGCGCCGCAACCAGCCCCAGGTCTCGCAAGAACATTGGGCTGGTTGCAAGAATTTCGTCCCGACTGCGGCCCGAATATACGCGCAATACCAGCGCCACCAGGCCGGAGACGATTGCCGCATCTGCCATACCGGCGAAGTATAGCAGCCCGTCCCGCTTTGTCGCCGCCAGCCAGACCCTGGCTTGGCATCCCCGCACCCGATGCGCGTCATCGGCCAGGGCCTGCGGGTATTCCGGCAATTTCCGGCCCAAGTCTATAATGAACTCGAACCGATCCATCCAGTCGTCAAACACCGCCAATTCCTCGCCGATCGCCGCAATCGCCTGCGCCGTGCTTGGCTCCTCTGGCGTCACATAGGGATCGTTGGCCGGCAATCCATTGCTCATCGTCTAACCTTCATCGACCATACTTTGGGGCTGCATTCGCCGCTTAACTTGCTCCCACCATCCGTGCTAGGGTCAGCGCATTCTCTGGCGCCTTGACCTTGGTATCATTGTCAAAATATAAAAATACGTCGCGGCCCGACTGGCGCACCGGAGCCCTGCCGGTAATGCGCTCAGCATCCCGAGGCTCACCGCCTGCTGCCCAGCGGCGTATCCGCCGTGCCCATGCGGTAAGCGCGTGCTCATCATAGCCGCTTGTATATAAAGCACTTGCTCCGTGCAGCCGACAATAAAGGAAATCGCTGGTCACATCCATCAATCGCGGCCACGCCACAGAATCGGCGCAAACCAGCGCCACATCATAGCGCCGCAACAGCACCAGAAATCGTGGGTTCCGGAAACTTTGATGACGTATCTCCACTGCATGGCGAAGGCGCAAACCGGCATCTGCCTTAAGCGACGGTTCGGCTTTAAGCCGCCCATCGTGGCGCCGTGCGCAGGCCGCAGCCGCCTCTCTGTCGTGCGGCAACAGGCTGAAAAATTCCGCAAAGCGTTCTTCATCAAACGCCATATTGGGTGGAAACTGCCACAACACCGGCCCAAGCTTTTGTCCCAACCGCAGTACGCCGGAAGCAAAAAAATTCGCAAGCGGTATTGCCACGTTGCGCAAGCGCAAAAAATGCGTGATATAGCGCGGTCCCTTTACGGCAAACACGAAGTCATCTGGCACCGCCTCAAACCAGCCCAAAAAGCTTTGCGGCCGCTGGGTTGCGTAGAATGTTCCATTAATTTCGATTGTGTTGAACTGCGCAGCCGCATAGGCAAGCTCGTCCTTACGGCGCAGCATGTTCGGGTAGAACTCCCCGCGCCATGGCGAATAAGTCCAGCCGGAAATTCCGATCCTGATCACCCCGGTCATCGCTTATGACATGCTCACGGTGAGCCCTCAATTCGCAGTCCTTCCTGTTCACTGCAAGAACGGATTGCTTCGCCGTTCCTCACCAAAGGTGGAACCCATGCCGTGGCCGCAGATGAACATAAAATCGTCGCCGAGGGGCAGTAATTTTTGTTTAATGGCTGCAAGCAATGCGGCGTGATCGCCATAAGAGAAATCGGTGCGGCCTATTGAGCCGCGGAATAGTACGTCGCCAACGATGGCAAATTTTTCTCCATGATTAACGAACACGATATGGCCCGGCGTGTGGCCCGGACAATGCAGCACCGAGAATTCGTATCCGCCCAGCGTGACGGTGTCACCTTCCGCCAGCCAGGCCGTTGGCGTAAAAGGTTTGCCCTCCACGCCAAAGCTCAATGCTTGCGAACTAAAGTCGGCAATTAATGGCGCATCCCTAACGTCCGGGCCATAAATCGGAACATTCAGCGCCTCCGCAAGATCAGCGGCACCCCCGCCATGGTCCAGATGACCATGGGTGATATAGATCGCCTCCACTTTTGCGCCGTTGCGGGCGATAGCGTCTTCAATCCGGTCAATCTCCCCGCCGGGGTCGATCACCGCCGCCCGCCCGCTTTCGCTATCCCACAGCAACGCGCAGTTCTGCTGGAACGGTGTCACCGGGATAATCTGCACATGCAGCTTGCCCATCGTCTTGTTCCTCATGTGGTTGAAAACTTTTCTGCCTGGCCGCGCCCGTGGCCTCAGGTTTATGATGCTAAAGTGGGAAGGTAAACCTCGTTTCGTGATGCGACAACCTATTTTTGCCTTCTATTTTCATCCCAAGCCGCAAGGAAAAGCATCGCCCTGCCGCCAAAGCCATTTCTAACCGAACGTTTGTGTTAAAGATATGCACCCTTAAACGCCCCCAAACGGGTTCAAGAAGGCGAGTCGCCTGGGCGGGCGAAACCTCAACTTTCCAGCTCGGAATCCCAGTAGAGGAAATCCCGCCAGCTTTCATGCAAATAATTTGGCGGAAAGCCACGTCCCCGATCCTGCAACTCCCAGCTCGTCGGGCGCCTCGGTTCCTTGCGGGGAAACATCTGGCATTCCTTTGGCAACTTGCTGCCTTTACGCAAATTGCAGCCGCCGCAGGCGGTTACGACATTTTCCCAGGTCGTGCGCCCGCCTTTCGCCCGCGGAATCACGTGGTCAAAGGTAAGCTCCGGGGCTGGGCGGCGCGCGTTGCAATACTGGCAGGTAAAGCAATCCCGCAGGAAGACGTTGAAACGAGAGAAAGCCGGCATACGCGCGGAGGGAATGAAGTCCCGCAGCGCAATCACTGAGGGAAGACGAAGCGAAAAACTGGGAGAACGAACCTCGCGTCCATATTCGGAAAGCACGGAAACCCGTTCCAGAAACACCGCTTTCACAGCGTCCTGCCAGTTCCAGGTCGATAACGGAAAGTACGATAGCGGACGAAAGTCCGCGTTCAGCACCAGGGCGGGATAGTTGAACCCGCCCTCAAACACTACTGAACCTGTCCCAGAACGGGCTGAGGGGAAAGGTAGGCATAATACGCAATCCCAGCGTTTTCCGATGGTTGCTGCGAGTCATGCATGCTTTATGACAAACCTCATGCGGTGCCGCAAGCATGGGCTGCCAATGTCAATGCTTTGTCATCCGTCAAGGGGCGGCCGCCACAGGTTCGGCATAAACGGTCACGCCCGAATTATCCGGAGCAAAATGCACCATTACTTTCTTGGGCGGCCCGCATAAATCCACCGTCCAGATTTCCTTCCACGGCCCGGTTTTCCGGGCGCCATTCGCGCCTTCAAAGCCCGCGAATTCGGTATCGGCCACGAAGGCATTCCCGCATCCAGCGGGAATGCCGCCGAGGGTGCGAACAACAATGGCCTGCCCTGCATTTTGCAGAATCGGATCGCCCATCGTCGTCCCGGGTAGCAGATAGCCGGTGGCCAATATCCCTGGCGCGGTAATCTTCGTCAGCACGTTCAGCGTCATCGGCGCGCCGCAGCCGGCGGCGGTCAGGCTTTCCCGCCATTCG
Organism: Pseudomonadota bacterium; assembly: GCA_021779655.1. The sequence goes on along the minus strand of JAJYAF010000093.1, from coordinate 3,550 downwards.
CCGGCGATAGGCATCCCTTTTTTATCGAACAAAATCGGCGTATAAACGGCAATTTGCGGTATCGGCGAGAACTTGGCGCCGGCGCAGGCAACCCGCGCCCAGGCCGGGGTTTTCCGGGCCGATTGCAGGACCATCTGGCGATGTCCCGAATTCTGCATCATACCCGCGAACTGCTGTGCGACGGTCGTAACCCCGGCCGGAGCCGCCGCCTGCGCAAGCATGGGAGAGAGCAGGAATACCATGAACCCGAGCCAGCTTTTCATCCGCGCCTCCGCTCTTGCCCGGCCGAGCCGGCTTGATTAACCCATTCATCCATGAACGATCTCGACGCGTTGTTGAAGTCCCACGGCGTTTCCAAGGAGCTTCACGCCCACGTCACGGGCTGTGCCTTCACCCGGGGCGGGGCGACACCGGCTTTCGCGCTGGGCGATGGCGCCGTGTATTTCCCGAAAGCCGAGGCGTGGCGGCGCGTACAGGCGCATGAGGGCGCCATCCTCTCCTTCGCGCAGGATGTGCTCAACGAGAGCTTCCTCTCGGGGGGAGATGACGGAAAGCTCAACCGCGTAAATCCGGAAACCGTCAGCCTGCTCGCCGATTTCGGGATGATGAAATGGGTTGATCACATCGCCAGTTTCGCGCATCCGAAAAATGGATTGCTGGCATGCAGCGTCGGCAAGAATTTGTATATTTTTGCGCCAGGCGGAGAGCGGTTGCGTTCCATGCCCCACTTTTCAACCGTAACTGGCATCGCCTTCGATGCCAAGGGGAAGCGGGTCGCGGCTTCGCATTATAATGGTGCCTCGCTCTGGTTCACTGCCTCGGAAGCGTCGAGTCCCCGCGTCCTGGAGTGGAAAGGCAGCCATATTGGGGTCGCACTGCATCCCCACGGCTCCGCGCTGGTCAGCGCAATGCAGGAAAACGCGCTACATGGCTGGACCCTGCCGGAGGGCAAGCACATGCGTATGAGCGGATACCCATCGAAAACCGAATCCCTGGGCTTCACCGCGTCCGGCCGCTGGCTTGCCACGTCCGGGGCGGATGCCATCGTGCTCTGGCCATTTTTTGGCGGTGGACCGATGGGCAAGGCGCCCCTGGAACTGGCCGGGAGCGACGGCGCCATCGTCAAACGTATCGCCTGTCATCCGAAGCAGGAGGTGGTTGCGGCCGGATTCGATAATGGAATGGTGGTGATCGCCGATATCGCGAGCGAGCACGTCCTGCCAGTGGCGGGCCCTGGCCGTGGCGCGGTCTCTGCCCTCTCCTGGAATGATTCGGGCTCTCATCTCGCCTTTGGTACGGCGGAGGGTTTTGCGGCCATTGTCGCATTGCCGCAAAAGCATGAAGCTACCGGCTGATGAGCAGCAACAGCACGACAAGTCCAATGGCAACCGCCTGCAGCGCGACGCGGAGGCGCATCAGCTTGTTCGAAGTGCGCGGGTCACGATTCGCATCCGCCAGGCCAACCGCACCCACCAGCAGCACAACCACCACGGCGATGAGATCAATTCCCAAAAGGATCGTCAAAAATAGCTTCATTCCCAGGTGTATAAGGCAGGCGAGGATTTTTTGCACGGATTGACGTCCATGCCATTCCGCTATCTCGCCTGGCCGCTATCTTGCTTGGCTGCCATGATGCGCCATGCCGCCTTTTTCGTCGTCCTAATATGCTTGCTCAGCCTGCCGGAGACATCCCGGGCTCAGGTGCCGCCGCATCAGAGCGTCACGGAACGAAAACCGGCCATCAGCGCCATCATTCCCGGCTCACCGCTGGCAGCCCTCACGGCCGCGGGCGCACCGTCTACAAAAGACGTGGAAGCGGGACCATCGCCCTTTGGCACGAACATTTTGGGCTTCGCGATAACGCGCCTCATCAGCCACGAAACATCCGCCACGGTTGGCCAGTTCATGGCCGCCGTCCAGAAATCGACGAGGCTCGCACCAGTCTGGACCTGGCTTGCGAGTTTCGGCGATGAGCCCGCCCGCCGGCAGGAAGCCTTCGCGGTTGCCAGGGGCCTTGCCCTTATCGTGCTTCCGGCAATCGCCCTGGAAACACTTTTACGCTTCGCCTTAAATCGGCCGCGCACCACGCTGGTACGCCGTGCGGAAAAACTGCCGCGCAGCGAAGCCCCGTTGCGGGATGAAACCGGAACGGAAGCGGACGGAGGAGGCGAGGGTCAACGCTCCTCCCGTCAAGGGCGCGGCAGCTTTCTGACCTGGTGCCACCGCCTGCTTCTGGCCCTGCTGCATCTTGCGCTTCGTCTCGTCCCTGTCTTGGCGTTCGGGCTCACAACCGGGCTGCTGCTGGGGCTCGGCCTTACGGTTTCGCGAGACGCGCGGCTGTCTGTCATCGGCGTTTCCAACGCCTATCTGTTCTGCCGCATCGTCGTCGAGGCTATGCGCTTTCTGGCTCCGCCCTGGGCGGAGCCACTGCGATTGTTCCGGATTCCAACCCAGTATGCATTGTGGCTGAACGACTGGGTACGGATTCTTCTGATCACCGGCGGAACAAGTTACGGAATCGTCTCGATCAGCGAGATACTCGGCCTGCCGGATTCCGCTGCCATGGCGGTCACGCGGGTGCTGGTACTCGTTATCCATATCGAACTGACGGTGATGATCTGGCAAAGCCGCAAGGTGGTGGGCGGCTGGATTCGTGGCAAGGGCAACCCCCTGAGCCTGTTGGCCGATTGGCGCCGAAGGACGGCGCGGGTCTGGCATTATCTGGCAATATTTTACGTGCTGGGGCTTTGGGTCGCCTGGGCAGGCGGCGTCCGTAACGCCTTTTCGGTTTTGCTCCGGGCGCTGATGTTTTTCATGGCGGCGATCATCCTGGGCCGCATCGCCTGGCGTGGCAGCGAATTGCTGCTGGACCGGCTTTTCCCGGATCCTTCCGGGCGGCAGGTTCGATATCCGAACCTCGTACGCCGGGCGCGCGCCTATAACCCGTTCATCAAAACGGTCATCCGGATCCTGATCGGCATCGCCGTAATCGGTGTCATCTTGTTTGGTTGGGGCATAAACATTCTGCCCTGGCTCTTGAATAACCCGATAAGCCGGGGCCTGATTTCCGCCTTCCTTGCGACCATGGCCACGATCGCCGCCACGTTGGTGGTTTGGGAGGTCTGGGTCGGTTTTCTTGACCGGCGGATCAATGCGCTGACCGCTGCCGGCAAAACCCGCAACGCCTTGCGGCTGCGCACC
>JAJYAF010000093.1:0-339 GCA_021779655.1 Pseudomonadota bacterium | reverse complement strand
GCACCTTGGCAACGATCCTGAAAGCCGCCCTTGGTTCGGTGCTGATCCTGGTGGCGGGGCTGATCTGCCTGAGCGAGATCGGGGTGAATGCCGCCCCGCTGCTGGCCGGTGCCGGCGTGCTCGGCATCGCCATCGGCTTCGGCAGCCAGAAACTGGTGCAAGATATCATCACCGGGCTTTTCCTGCTGATGGAAGACACGATGCAGGTCGGAGACGTGGTAACACTGGCTGGCATGTCGGGCACCGTGGAACGGCTTTCCATTCGCACCATCCGGCTGCGCGGGGGGGATGGCTCCGTGAATATCATCCCGTTCTCGGCCGTGAACACCGTCACCAACC
>JAJYAF010000092.1 GCA_021779655.1 Pseudomonadota bacterium | reverse complement strand
GCCTCAAAAAACCAGCGCAAAAAGGATGGGTGGAATACAGGCTATCCCAGCGAACTGCTCAGACAGACATCATGACGTTCAAGCGATTCGCCTGCGGCGTCCGGCGCTCGAATGTTCCGCTGTCATATGTATTGAAGCATATGTACTCAACGCGGGCGATCCGGCTCAGCCGGCGGCTGCCATCAATGTGCCATTGGCCAGGCGCCAGATTCTGTCGAGCTGTTCCACCCCGGTGAGCCGGTGGACGATCAGCAGCACGGTGCGGTTCCGGGCCGCCGTGTTCAGCGTTTTCAAAAACGCGACCTCGGTTGCGAGATCGAGGCCGGCGCAGGGTTCGTCGAGGATCAGGATAGAGGCGGGGGAGAGCAATGTCCGCGCCAGTGCAAGCCGGCGTGACTGGCCGCCCGAGAGTGTGCTGCCGGCTTCGCCCAGCCAGGTGTTCAGGCCATCGGGCAGGGACCGGACGGTTTCCGCGAGCTGGGCGGCGTCCAGCGCTTCCCACAGCCTGGCATCGTCGGCCGCCGGATCGCCAAGGCGCAGATTATTGCGGATGGTGTCGGCGAAGAGGTGCGTCGTCTGCGAAAGATAGGCGATCCGGCTGCGCAAGGCCTCGGCTGGCAGGGCCGCGATATCGGTGGGGCCAAGCCGGATGCGGCCGGAATTGGGCGCGTTCAGCTTGAGCAGCAGCGAGGCGATGGTGGACTTACCCGCGCCCGAAGGGCCAAGGATCGCGGTGTGGGAATTGCTTGGCAGTTGCAGCGAAAGATTTTGAAAAACCCAGGGCAGGCTGTCCGCGTAGCGGAAGCCGACATGCTCGAAGGTGACAGCATTGCTGGCGGGAAGCGGCGCGGGCGAAACCGGATCGGGCACCGCCGGCGGCGTGGTGGCGGCTTCCACCACGCGCCTGGCGGCGGCCTGTGCCTCGCCGAACAGCACGCCGGCGCGTGGCAGGGCGGCGGCGGTTTCAAAGGCGAAGCCAAGGCTCAGCACCGCGATCAGCGTGGCCATGGCCTGGGCGCCGGGGATCGTCACCGCCAGCACGATGGCGAGCAGCACGGCGCCCTGCGCGGCCAGAAAGCCCACGGCGTTGAGATGGCTGGCCCGCCGCGTCAGCGCGCGCTGCGCGGCGAGATAGGCGGCTTCCCTTGATTGGATTTTCGCCAGCATCCGGTCTTCGGCCGCGAAGATCCGCATCTCGCGCAGGCCGGACAGCGCATCCAGCGTGGCGCTGCGTAAGCCGGCCATGGCCTCCGCCGTGCGGCTTGTATTGCCTTCGGCCAGCCGGGCGGCACGCCATGGGAGATAGAAGGCCGTGAAGGCGTAAACCGGCAGGATCAACAGCGCCGCCCAGGGGGTTTCGCGCCAGAGGATGACAGCCAGCAGCGGCAGCAGCAGCAAGGCCCCGAGCCCGGGCACGATAATCCGCAGGTAAAGCTGGTCCAGTGCCTCCACGTCGTTGACCAGCCGGGCGAGCACGTCCCCGGCCCGGCGCAAACCGAGCCCGCCCGCCGCCCCGTGGGCGAGGCCGTTGAAAAACCACAGCCGCACCTGGGTCAATGCCCGGAACATCGCGTCATGGCCGACAACGCGCTCGGCATAGCGCAAGAACACCCGCGCTATGCCGGTGAGTTGCAACGCCAGCGGCACGAGCAGAACGCCGCCGGCGATGGCCGCCGCGAGATAGCGCCCGGCATTGGCCATCAGCGCGATGCCTGCCGCCAGCGCGGCCACCGAAAGCAGCGCGCCGAAGGCGAGATAGGCGGCATTGCCGCGCCAGAGTGCGAGGATGGTGCGGACCGGTTTCATGCGACCCCGCGCAGCCTGGCGTGACGGATCGCATCCAGATCGAGCTTGCGGACGGCAGTATCGCGGAGGAATTCCTGCGCAAGCGTGGAATGGGTTGCCAGCAGCACGGTGCGGCCGATGGAAAGGCGCCTGATGCTATCCAGCACGTCCCGTTCGATCGCCGGGTCGAGATGCGCGGTGGGTTCGTCGAGCAGCAGCAGGGGCGCATCTTTCAGAAAGGCACGGGCGATGGCGATGCGCTGCGCCTGGCCGCCCGAGAGGCCAAATCCCGCCTCGCCGATTTGCGTTTCCAGGCCCTGGGGCAGCGCCTCGATCACCTCGGTCAGGCGGGCGCGGCGCAGCGCGTCGGCCACCTCCTCCTCGCTCGCCTCGGGCTTCGCGAATTTGACGTTTTCCAGGATGGTGCCGTTGAGGATCATCGGCCGCTGGCCGACCCAGCCGATGAGCTTTTCCCGCGCCGCGGGCACCAGCGATCGCAATTCCGCGCCATTGAAAGTGATGCGTCCGGATGCCGGCTCGATGAAGCCGAGGATGAGGTCGATGATGGTGGATTTGCCCGAGCCGGAGGCGCCGGTCAGCAGCATCGTCTCCCCGGCGAGAATGCGGAAGGAAAGGTTTTCGAGGGTATTACCGCGCGCGGCATCCCAGGCGAAGGTGACATTCTCGAACGCCAGCGTGATGCCCCGGGCGGCGACGGTGCGGATCTCCGCCGGCGGGGCGGGAGGCGGCGGTTCCGGCAGGCCCGCCAACTCCGCCGCCACCGCCTCGGCGGCCATCCGGTCCTGATAGACGGCCGCGAAATTGCGCAGCGGGGCAAAAAACTCCGGAACCAGGAGCACGACGAAAAGGGCGGGTATGGCGGCTTGCGGGTGCGCCCGGGCGATGTTCGCGAAATGAATGACGATTAGAATCAGAGCGGCGGCGGCCGCGAGATCGAGCGCGGAGGAGGACAGGAAGGCGACACGCAGCACGCGCATCGTGCGTTGCCGCAGCTCATTCGCCGCCGTGGCGAGTGCGGCTGCCTCGGCCGCCGCCCGGCCGGCGAGGACGATGGTGGAAATACCGCGGATACGGTCGAGAAACCGCACCTGCAGCCGGGTCATCGCCAAGAACTGGCGCTTCGCCGCGAGCGCCGCGCCGATGCCAGCGATCGCCATGGCGAAGGGCACGAACAGCCCAGCGGCAATGAGGACGAGACCGGCGCGCCAATCCTCCGCGAGGACGATGCAGCCGATCATACCGGGGCCGATGATGGCGAGGCAGGTTGCCGGCAGCCAGCGGGCGTGAAAACCCTCCATCGCCTCGACGCGATCCACGGCGAGCGCGGCGCGTTCGCCGGAATGCCGCCCCTCGGTGGCCGGGCTGACGGCGAGCAGGCTTTTCAACACGGTGTCGCGCAGCCGCCGCCGCGCGCTGGCGCCGCGCTCGAACCCGGCGAGCGCCGCCTGGTGCGCGAAGCCGGCTCGCGCCAGGGTCGCAAGGGCAAAACCGAAAACCGCGCCCAGCATCGGGGCGACATGGCGCGTCTGCGGCAGCAGCACGGCCGCCAGCAGGCAGGCGATGCAGTAGATCTGAACGATCGCGGCCAGAATCTGGGCGCAGCCGAGCGCAACCGGCGCCAGTGCCACCCGTATTCCGCGCCGCCGCTCGGCCGCCATCCACGCCCTGGAATTCGCGTTCATGTCGTGCAGCTCGCTCCGCCGTGCCATTACCTTGGGTCTGGGGCCTTGGGCCTGGCTGCCACCTCTAGACGGACAGGCGAAATGCGCGCAAGGGCAGCGTCCATGCTGATCGCCCGAACCCTGCCGGAACTGCGCGAGGCCCGTGCCGCGCTCGGCCCCGATATCCGCCTGGCGCCGACCATGGGCGCGCTGCATGCAGGGCATCTCGCCCTTATCGCGGCGGCCCGCGACGGTGGCGGAAAGGCCGTGGCCTCGATTTTCGTCAATCCCCGGCAGTTCGGACCGAGCGAGGATCTGGCGCGCTATCCGCGGGATGAGGCGGGCGATTTGGCGAAGCTGGAAGCGGCCGGATGCGACCTCGTCTGGCTGCCCGATCCGGCGGTCATGTATCCGCCGGACGACGCCACCACCGTGACCGTGGCGGGGCCCTCGGAATTGTGGGAAGGGGCCGAGCGGCCGGGCCATTTTGCCGGTGTTGCGACGGTGGTGGCCAAGCTATTGGGACAGGTCCGGCCGCGCAGGGCCTATTTTGGGGAAAAGGACTGGCAGCAGATCCAGGTCATCCGCCGCATGGTGGCGGATCTGCTGCTGCCGGTGGAGATCGTCCCGGTGCCGGTGGCGCGGGAGCCGGACGGGCTTGCCTTGTCCTCGCGCAACCGTTTTCTCTCAGCGGCCGAGCGGCAGGCGGCGCCGGCGCTCTATGCCGCGCTTCTGAAAACAGCGCGCGCCGTTGCCGGCGGGGGCAGCGTGGACGCCGCGCTGCGGGCGGCGGCCGCGGATGTCGGGTGTGCCGGCATGCGGGTGGACTATATCGCGCTGGTGGATGCGCACTCGCTGCGCCCGCTGGCGGCGCCAAGCCGTCCCGCCCGGATCATCGCGGCCGCCCGGCTGGGCAGCGTGCGGCTGCTGGACAATGTACCGGTTTGAGCCGAAGGCGGAACGGAAGCTGAATGTTAACCGAATGGTAAGCAAACGGTGCTTAGCCTTTCCGCATGTCGATGGATCTCGTCATAGCCAATATCGCGGGATCGGTCCGCCAGGCCCCGGTGTCGCCGCCGGAGGCCGCGTCGCCGGCGGCGAACGCGGCGCCCCGATCCCCAGCCTCATCCGGCGCCGCCGCGCCCGCCGGGGCTGACCCGGCTTCCCCCCCTGCGGGCCTGACCCCTGATTTCACGGTCGTTGTCCTGGAGTTGCGGAATGCGCAAGGCGCAGTTGTCACCACCGTGCCGAGCGCGCAGCAGCTCGCCGCCTATCGCAACGGAACCGCCACGCCGCCCTCCTGATCTTACCGGCTTGTTTCGCCCACTCTTCTTCCCCATTCCTTTTCCGGCCGATCTTCCGAATTTTCCGGTTCTGCCCCATAAGCGGCTATAATGCCGCGCGGGCGCGGCCCTCCCCTGACCCGGTCGGATCAGGGCGGCCCCTCGCGGCGAAAGAGCGAATCGGAGAAACGACCATGCCGGATGCGGAAATCATCGCCATCAAGCCTGAAATCGCGGCGCATGCGCTGACCGACCAGGCCGGGTATAAGGCAATGCGGGAGCGCGCCGCCCATGACCCAGAGGCGTTCTGGGCCGAGCATTGCAAGCGTATCGACTGGATCAAGCCACCCACGAAGATCAAGAACACGTCCTTCGAGGGCGATGTTTCGATCAAATGGTTTGAGGACGGCACGCTGAATGCCGCCGCCAACTGTCTCGACCGGCATTTGCTGGAACGCGGTGATCAGACTGCGATAATCTGGGAGGGCGACGAGCCCGACGCCTCCCGGCACGTGACCTACCGGGAGCTGCATGCCGATGTCTGCCGCCTGGCCAATGCGATGACCGCGCGCGGCATCGGCAGGGGCGACGTGGTTACCGTGTACCTGCCCATGGTCGTGGAGGCGGCGGTGGCGCTGCTGGCTTGCGCCCGGATCGGCGCCATCCATTCCGTGGTGTTCGGCGGATTTTCCCCGGACAGCCTTGCCAACCGGATTGAGGATTGTCGCTCTGTCGCCGTCATCACCGCCGATGAGGGCCGGCGCGGCGGGCGGCGCGTGCCGTTGAAAGAGAATGTCGACAAGGCCCTGGAGAACTGCCCGAGCGTGCGCAACGTGATCGTGGTGAAGGTGACCGGGGCGGACGTGGAGATGCGCCCCGGCCGCGACGTGTGGTATGGCGACATCACGGCCGAGCAGCCGGCCGAACACCGGCCGGCGGAGATGAACGCGGAGGATCCGCTTTTCATCCTCTACACCTCCGGTTCGACCGGCAAGCCCAAGGGCGTGCTGCACACCACCGGCGGCTATCTCGTTTGGGCGAGCTTCACGCATCAATATGTTTTTGATTACCATCCGGGCGAGGTCTTCTGGTGCACGGCGGATGTGGGATGGGTGACCGGGCACAGCTACATCGTGTATGGGCCGCTCGCCAACGGCGCCACCACCCTGATGTTCGAGGGCGTGCCGAATTACCCGGACACGTCGCGTTTCTGGCAGGTGGTCGACAAGCACAAAGTGAATATTTTCTACACGGCGCCCACCGCCATCCGCGCGCTGATGCGGGACGGCGAGGGGCCGGTGAAAAAGACCTCCCGCAAATCCCTGCGGATTCTGGGTTCCGTCGGCGAGCCGATCAACCCCGAGGCCTGGCTGTGGTACTATCGTGTCGTGGGGGAAGAACGCTGCCCGATCGTGGATACCTGGTGGCAGACCGAAACCGGCGGCATTCTCATCAGTCCCCTGCCAGGCGCCGTCGCGCTCAAGCCCGGTTCGGCCACGCTGCCGCTGCCGGGCGTGAAGCCGCTCCTGGTGGATGGCGAGGGCAAGGAACTGCATGGCGCGGCGGAAGGCAATCTTTGCATCGCCGATAGCTGGCCGGGCCAGATGCGCACGGTGTATGGCGACCATCAGCGCTTCGTGCAAACCTATTTTTCCACCTACAAGGGCCTCTATTTCACCGGTGACGGCGCCAGGCGCGACACTGACGGCTATTACTGGATCACCGGCCGGGTCGATGACGTGATCAACGTATCGGGCCACCGGATCGGCACCGCTGAAGTGGAGTCCGCTCTGGTCGCCCATCCGCACGTGGCGGAGGCCGCGGTGGTCGGCTATCCGCACGACATCAAGGGCCAGGGTATCTATGCCTATGTCACGCTGATCGTGGAGATCGAGCCTTCGGAACAGTTGCGCAAGGAACTGGTCGGCTGGGTGCGCAAAGAGATCGGCCCGGTGGCCGCGCCGGATGTCATCCACTGGGCACCGGGCCTGCCTAAGACCCGTTCCGGAAAGATCATGCGGCGCATTCTGCGCAAGATCGCGGCGAGCGAGACCGACAGCCTCGGCGACACATCGACCTTAGCCGATCCGGCGGTTGTCGACGATCTTATCCAGAATCGCGCGATTTAGACTAGCGAAGGATATCGAGGAATTCGACTTCTCCGGCACGCCGATCAACCAAGCAATGCTGCGTGACTTGGCCGGTGGAGAATTCCTCACCCAGGAGCGCAATATTGTCTTGGTCGGCGGCACCGGCACCGGCAAGACGCATCTGGCCATCGGCATCGCGCGGGCCTGCATCCGTCAGGGCAGGCGCGGCCGGTTCTTCAACGTCGTCGATCTCGTCAACAAGCTCGAAGCCGAAGCCCGCACCGGCAAATCCGGGCACATGGCCGACTGGCTCTCGCGCCTGGACTTCGTCATCCTCGACGAGCTCGGCTACTTGCCGTTCGCGCAGAGCGGCGGCCAGCTGCTGTTCCACCTCATCAGCCGGCTCTACGAGCAAACCTCGGTGATCGTCACCACCAACCTCGCCTTCGGCGAATGGCCAAGCGTGTTCGGCGACGCCAAGATGACGACCGCCCTGCTCGACCGCCTCACACATCATTGCGACATCGTTGAAACCGGCAACGACAGCTGGCGCCTTAAAAACCGCGCCTGATCCACCATCGCGTAAATCCCCAAATCAGCCCGTGCCGCTTGGCCGCTATGGATAAGTCGCGCGCCTGCGCCAGACTCCGTAAAGGTCGCTCCGGCGCGCGACTTACCCACAGCTCCATCAAACCAATAAAAAGGGGTCAATATTCAACGCCGATTGACATCCAGGGCCTTGCTGCGGGACGAGGAACTTTTCGTTTGCGAGATCCGCCCAGCGAATCCTCGGATTTTGGCCAAGCGCATGATGCTCGGGGAAAGCCACGATCACCCGCTCGCTCCATAGTGGAAGCACGCGGCCGTCCCACGCCGTCGCT
>JAJYAF010000091.1 GCA_021779655.1 Pseudomonadota bacterium | reverse complement strand
CGGAACTGAAATTGCGGGCGGCGGAACAGAATCTCGCGCGGGCGGAGGATTTGAAGGCCCAGCTGGAAGGACGGCTCAAGGAGTTGCAGCGCCAGGCGCGGCAGGCCAACCGCTACCGCAATCTCTCCGGCGCCATACGCGCCGCCGAAGCCGAACTGCTCGCCATTCAGTGCGCGGTGGCGGAGGCCGCGCGCGATGCGGCGAAACAGGCTTTCGCGGCGGTGGAGGCTGCGGTGCGGGAGGCAACCATCGCCGCCGCCGAGACGGCCGGGCTTGCCGCGACGGCCGAGGCGGCGCTGCCGGAACTGCGCGGCGCGGAAGCGCAGGCGCGCACCATGCTGGAGCGGGCGCGGATCGCGCAGGAACAGTCGGCGGAGGCGGAAACCCGCGCCCTGGCCGCCCTGACCGAATCCCGCACACGGGTTGAAACGCTGGCGCGCGACCATTCGCACGCGACGCGCCTGGCGGCGGACGCCGAAGCCGCGCGGGCGGCGCTTGACGAAGAGCAGTCGCGGCTGCTGCGTGCGGCGGCGGATGCGCCCGCCGCCCTGGCGGCGGCCAGCGCCGAGGAGGACGCGGCGCTGTTGGCGATGCGGGAGGCGGAAGCCGCGGCAACGCGGGCGACCGAGGATGCCGCCCAACTCGCAGCCGAGTCGGAATCGGTGCGGCGCAGGCTTGCCGATGCGCAGGCGCGGGCAAATCGGGCCGATGCCCGGCTGGCCGAAATCGAAACCGAACTGGAGCGGCAGAAGGCCGCGCTGGTACCGCTTGCGCAACTGGCGGCGGTGGAAGCCGAGCGCGCCGCCGCCGAAGCCGCGCTGCTCGCGGCGCGGGAGGCGGTGGCGGAAGCGGAGGCAAGGCGCGTTGCGACGGAAACGGCCCTGGCGGCCGCCCGCGCCGAGGCGTCGGCCAGAGAAACAGAGGCCGCCCGGACCGCCACCGAATACGATGCGCTGGCGGCGCTGCTGGCGCAGAAATTCGGCCGTGAATCCTCCCCGGTTCTCGATTCGCTGAAGGTGCCCGCGGGGCTGGAGACGGCGCTGGGTGCCGCGCTGCGGGAGGAACTTTCCGCTTCCGCGGAACCGGCCGCGCCACGGCATTGGCGGCTTCTGCCGCCTCTTGGCCATTCGGCGGCGCCGCTGCAATCCCTGGCCGATCTCGTAACCGGGCCGCAGGCGCTCGGGCGGGCGCTATCGCATATCCTGCTGCTGCCGGAAGGCGCGGATGGCGATATTCTGCAACGTGATTTGAACCCCGGCCAGATCCTCGTCTCCCGCGAGGGCGCGGTGTGGCGATGGGATGGCTACACGGTACGCGCGGGTCTCCATTCGGAGGCCGCGGTGCGGCTTGCGCAGCGCAACCGGCTGACCGCCCTGGAAGGCGAGCGCGAGCGGACGCAGACGGCCGTGGAGGATGCCCGCCGGGCGAAAGCCGCCGCCGAGACGGCCGAGCGTGAGGCCAGGGCCGCGGAACAGGCGGCCCGCGAGGCGCGCCGGCAGGGCGAACAACGCTTCGACCGTATCCGCAACGAGGCGCTGCGGCTTTCGGCGGAGGCCGAGCGTGCCGCCACGAAGGCGAACGCGGCGCAAACTCAGCGCGATCAGCTTGCCGCCGAAGCCATGGAAGCCGCCGCCGCCCTGGAGCAGAGCCGCGCCGACATCGTAAGCCTTCCGGACCTCGCGGCCGCGCGCGCTGGCGTGGAAGCGGCGCGGCAGCGGCTGGATGCCGCAAGACAGGCTGAACTCGCGGCGCGCCAGAAGCACGATGCGCTGCAAGCCGCCAACGCGGCGCGAACCGACCGCCTTCAAATGCTTGAGCAGGAGCGCGCCGCCTGGCGGGAGCGGGGAATCAGCGCGGCGGACCGGCTGGCCGAGCTCACCACACGGCTGGCGGAAGCAGGGCAAGCCGCGGCCGGGCTGGAATCGGCCCCCGAACGCGCGGCCGCCGCCCGCCGCGAGGCGCTGGATACCCTTGCCGCCGCCGAAACGGCGCATCGGCGCGCGGCCGAGGCATTGCATGCCGCGCAGACGGCGGCGGAGAATGCCAGCCGGGATGCGCGCGCGGCGGAGGCGGCTCTTGCCGCCGCGAATGTCGCGCAGGCGCGGGAAGAAGGAAATGTTACCGCCGCCGATTACGCCTGGGGCGTGGTGGCCGAGCGGATTCTGGAACGCCTGGGCACGAGCCCCGTTCTGCCCGATCCCCCGGCCGAACTGAACGCCGAATCGGAGGACAAGGCGCGCAAGCGCTGGGAACGGCTGGTGCGCGAGCGCGAGGAGATGGGGCCGGTCAATCTGCGCGCCGAGACCGAGATGCGGGAGGCCGAGGAGGCGATTGCCGCCATCGACCGGGAACACGCCGAAATCACCACCGCGATTGCCAAGCTGCGTGGCTCCATCGGCCATTTGAACCGCGAGGGCCGTGAGCGGCTGTCCGCGATATTCGGGGAAGTGGACCAGCATTTTCAGAATCTGTTCAGCCGCATGTTCGGTGGCGGCAAGGCGCATCTCGCCATGGTGGGCTCCGACGATCCGCTCCAGGCCGGGCTGGAGATCTACGCGCAGCCGCCCGGCAAGAAACTCAGCATGCTCTCGCTGCTCTCCGGCGGGGAGCAGGCATTAACCGCGCTGTCGCTCATCTTCGCCGTGTTCAAATGCAACCCCGCGCCGATTTCCGTTCTGGACGAGGTGGACGCCCCACTGGATGACACCAATGTGGAGCGCTTCTGCAACCTTCTGGAGGATATGGTGCGGCAGACCCATACGCGCTTCCTGGTCGTCACCCACCACCATTTGACCATGGCGCGCATGGACCGGCTCTACGGCGTGACCATGCAGGAACGCGGTGTCTCCCGGCTGCTTTCGGTCGATCTGGCGCGCGCAGTGGATCTGGCGGAGGCAAAACAGGCGCTTGCCGCGGAATAGCGCATCGGTCGACTTATGTCCGTATTTGCAGTTTGCGTCTCACCGCGCCATATCTTATAAGAACATCTCAGGAACATTTGGGGCAAAATGGCGATCAAGCAACACCCCGCGCCGGATCGTGGTGTGATCCAGGTGCGCGGCGCGCGCGAGCATAATCTCAAGAACATCGACGTCGCCATTCCGCGCGACCGGCTGACCGTGATCACCGGGCTTTCCGGCTCCGGCAAATCCTCGCTCGCCTTCGACACCATCTATGCCGAGGGGCAGCGCCGCTATGTCGAGAGCCTTTCCGCCTATGCGCGGCAGTTCCTGGAGCTGATGGGCAAGCCGGACGTCGATTCGATCGAGGGGCTTTCGCCCGCCATTTCCATCGAGCAGAAATCCACCTCGAAGAACCCGCGTTCGACCGTCGGCACGGTCACCGAAATTCACGATTACATGCGCCTGCTCTGGGCGCGCGCGGGCGTGCCCTATTCCCCGGCGACCGGCCTGCCGATCGAGGCGCAGACGGTAAGCCAGATGGTGGACCGGATCATGGCGATGCCGGCCGGCACGCGGCTCATCTTGCTGGCGCCGGTGATCCGCGACCGCAAGGGCGAATACCGCAAGGAGCTGGCGGAGCTGCAGCGCAAGGGTTTCACCCGCGTCAAGGTGGATGGCAGCATCTATGAAATAGACCAGGTTCCGCCGCTGAACAAAAAACTGAAACACGAAATCGACGTGGCGGTGGATCGCGTGGTGGTGCGCGAGGGGCTGGAACAGCGGCTGGCCGATTCGCTTGAAACCGCCTTGGGGCTTTCCGACGGGATCGTGTACGCGGAAAACGCCGATGACGGGGCGGTGACGGTTTTTTCCTCGCGTTTCGCCTGCCCGGTTTCCGGCTTCACGATCGAGGAGATCGAGCCGCGGCTGTTCTCCTTCAACTCGCCGCACGGCGCCTGCCCGGTTTGCGACGGCCTCGGCCATGAGATCTATTTCGACCCGCATCTGGTCGTGCCGGATGAACAGCGGAGTTTGGGCGAAAACGCGATCATGCCCTGGGCCAATGCGCAGTCTCCCTATTATAGCCAGACGCTGGCGGGGCTTGCCCGGCATTTCAAGGTGAAAACGACCACCCCCTGGGAGATGCTGCCGGAAGCGGTGCGAAACGCCATTCTCTACGGCACCGGCAAGGAGGACGTTGAACTCGCCTATAAGGACGGCAGCCGCGCCTATACGGTGAAGAAGCCGTTCGAGGGCGTGATCCGCAACCTCGAACGCCGCATCCGCGAGAGCGAGAGCGTCTGGGTGCGCGAGGAACTCTCCCGCTACCAGTCGGAGCGCCCTTGCGGCGCCTGCCATGGCGCGCGGCTGAAGCCGGAGGCGCTGGCGGTGAAGGTCGCCGGCAGGAACCTCGCGGAAGTGGCGGAGCTTTCCATCGATCAGGCGCGCGACTGGTTCGCCGCCGTGGGCGGCACGCTCACGCCGCAACGGCTGGAGATCGCCCGGAGGATATTACGGGAGATTAACGACCGGTTGCAGTTCCTGGTCGATGTCGGGCTCAATTATCTCACGCTCGCCCGCGGCGCCGCCACGCTTTCCGGCGGCGAGAGCCAGCGCATCCGGCTGGCGAGCCAGATCGGCTCCGGCCTGACCGGCGTGCTCTACGTGCTGGACGAGCCATCCATCGGCCTGCACCAGCGCGACAATGAACGGCTGCTGGAGACGCTCCGGCGGCTGAAGAACCTCGGCAATACCGTGCTGGTGGTGGAGCACGACGAGGACGCGATCCGCGCCGCCGACCATCTGATCGACATGGGGCCGGCGGCCGGCGCCGGCGGCGGCCATGTCGTGGCCCAGGGCACGCCGGCGGAGGTTGAGGCGAACCCGAAATCCATCACCGGGGACTACCTCTCCGGCCGGCGCAGGATTCCGATTCCGGCGCCGCGGCGGCCGATACAGCACGGCCGGATGATCAAGCTCATCGGCGCCACCGGCAACAATCTCAAGAACGTCACCGCCGGGTTTCCGCTCGGGCTGTTCACCTGCGTCACCGGCGTGTCCGGCGGCGGCAAGTCCACGCTGGTGGTGGATACGCTCTACAAGGCGATCTCGCGCCGGCTGATGGGCTCCGGCGAGGTGCCGGCGCCGTTCGAGCGGATCGAGGGGCTGACGCAGCTCGACAAGATCATCGACATCGACCAGTCGCCCATCGGCCGCACGCCGCGTTCCAACCCCGCCACCTATACCGATCTGTTCGCGCCCATCCGCGACTGGTTCGCGGAAATGCCGGATGCGCGCACGCGCGGGTACAAGCCCGGCCGCTTCAGCTTCAATGTCAAGGGCGGGCGCTGCGAGGCCTGCCAGGGCGACGGCCTGATCAAGATAGAGATGCACTTCCTGCCGGATGTCTTCGTGACGTGCGACACCTGCAAGGGCAAGCGCTACAACCGCGAAACGCTGGAAGTGAAGTTTCGCGGCAAATCCATCGCCGATGTGCTGGAGATGACCGTGGACGAAGCCATGGCGTTCTTCTCCGCCGTGCCGAAGATCCATGACCGTCTGAGTATTCTCCAGAAGGTGGGCCTGGGCTATATCCATCTCGGCCAGCAGGCGACCACGCTTTCGGGCGGCGAGGCACAGCGGATCAAGCTTGCCAAGGAACTCGCGCGGCGGGCGACCGGCCGCACCATCTACATCCTGGACGAGCCGACCACCGGCCTGCATTTCGAGGATATCCGCAAGCTGCTGGAAGTGCTGCAGGCGCTGGTGGATGGCGGCAATACCGTCATCGTGATCGAGCATAATCTCGAAGTCATCAAGACCGCCGATCATATCATCGACATGGGTCCCGAAGGCGGGGATGGCGGCGGCCGTATCGTCGCGACCGGCACGCCGGAGGAAGTGGCGGCCAACCCGGAAAGCCATACCGGCCGGTTTCTGGCGCCGCTGCTGGTGCCGGCAAGGGCAGCGAAAGCCAGGCGCAAACTGGCCGGCTGAGCGTCTGCATGCGTGCCCCCTCCCGCCGCACGCGTGCGGGCCCTCTCCCCACACGCGTGCGTGCATGCCCCATGCGCGCACGATGGTTGGCAAGCCAGCCCGCAAATGCGAACCTTGCCGGGTAGCCGCGGCGCGGCTGCGTGTTGAATTCCTGGCCGCAGGGAGGCCCGATGCCTGAAGCCGCGTCTCTCAAGGAAATCGTGCTGAAATTCGTGCTCGGCCGGCGGCTTGCGAACTGGGAGGGCGAGGGGCAGAAGATCGGCGCCTTCGCGGGCATTCCGGCGATGGGGCTCGATTCGCTCTCCTCCGCCGCGTACGGCCCGGAATCGGCCATGGCGATCATGGTGCCGCTGGGCGCGGCAAGCCTGGTTTACGTGCGGCCGGTTTCGTTCATCGTGCTGGCGCTGCTGCTGGTGCTGTACGCTTCCTATCGCCAGACCATCGAAGCCTATCCGCGCGGCGGCGGCTCCTACACCGTGGCGGGCGACAATCTGGGCATGCGCCCGGGCATTCTCGCCGGGGCCGCGCTGATCGTGGATTACGTGCTGAACGCGGCGGTCGGCATATCGGCGGGAATCGCGGCACTGGTCTCGGCGGTGCCCATGCTGCAACCCTATACGCTGCCGCTCTGCCTTGGCGTGCTGGCCGTGATCACCCTGGTGAATTTGCGGGGTACGGCGGAAGCCGGAATGGTATTCGCCACGCCGACCTATCTGTTCATTCTGTGCTGGGTGGTCATTCTGGGGATCGGCGTGGCGCGGGTTTTCGTGTTCGGCCATGCCGCCCCGGTGGTGCCGCCGCCGCCGCTGCCCAAGGCAACCGAGTCCGCGGGAACATGGCTGCTGCTGCGCAGCTTCGCCAGCGGCTGCACGGCCATGACCGGTGTCGAGGCGGTGAGCAACGGTGTCACCGCCTTCCGCGAGCCCACGGTCGCCCAGGCGCATCGGACGCTCACACTCATCATCTTCACGCTGGCGCTGCTCCTGGCGGGAATCGCCATGCTGGTGGCGCCCTATCACGTCGCGGCGATGGATCAGAGCAAAACAGGCTATCAGAGCGTGCTCTCGCAACTGGCGGGCGCGGTGGTCGGGCGCGGGTGGTTCTATTACGTGTCGATCGGCAGCCTGCTCGCCATTTTGTGTCTCTCGGCCAATACCAGCTTCAACGGCCTGCCGCGCCTGCTGCGGCTGATGGCGCGGGATCATTTCCTGCCGCAGGCCTTTGCCATGCCGGGACGCAGGCTTGTCTATTCCGCGGGAATTTTATGCCTCGCCGGCGCTGCGGCGGCCCTGCTTATCCTGTTCGATGGCATAACGAATGCGCTGATCCCGCTGTTCGCGGTGGGTGCTTTTCTCGCATTCACGCTCTCGCAATTGGGCATGGCGGTGCATTGGTGGCGCCGCAGGCAATTTTTGAAAATGGCGGTCAACGGCTTCGGCACCCTTACCACCGCCGTGGCGCTGACGATCATCGTGGCGGCCAAATTCGTGGAGGGCGCGTGGATCACGGTGGTGCTGATTCCCGCGCTGTTTCTGATGCTGCTGCGGATCCGGACCTTCTATGAGGAACTGGATGCGAATCTGCGTTGCGGAAAAATCGAGTTGAAGCAGCCCGCGCCGCCGCTGGTGCTGATCCCGATCGAGAAATGGGACCTGCCCGCCGCCAAGGCGCTGCATTTCGCGATGCGGCTTTCGCCGGATGTCGCGGGCATTCATCTGACCGCGCTGGAGGGGCCGGAAGGCGAGAAAACCGAAGCCGCGATCCGCGCCGCCTGGAAGGAGAACGTTCAGGACCCGGCGGAAGCGGCTGGCCTGCCGCCGCCCAGGCTGGTGGTC
>JAJYAF010000090.1 GCA_021779655.1 Pseudomonadota bacterium | reverse complement strand
TCCGGGCGCCGCCCGGCACAAGCCTCGCGCGCATGCGGGCGCTGCCGCGCGCGGCCTACGGCGCGGCCCTGGGGCATCTGGGTTTCGGCGTGATGGTATGCGGCATCGCCGGCATGACTCTCGCAAGCCAGAAGGTGATCGTTCTGCAACCGGGGCAAAGCGTCCGGGTTGGCGGCTATGTCTGGACACTTCAGGATATCCATGACGCGCCGGGGCCGGACTTCACCCAGCGCGTCGCGGATATCGCCCTCAATGATCGCGGCGCGCCGTTTCTCACGCTGCATCCTTCGCGGCGCTACTTCGCCGCGCAGAAGACCATCACCACCGATGCGGCCATTCACACAAACGGATTTCAGGATCTCTACGCGGTCTTCTCCGACGAGCCGGCCACGGGCGGAGCGGAATTCCGGCTTGCCCGGCATCCGCTGGCGCCCGAGATCTGGCTGGGAGGGCTGATCATGGCCCTGGGCGGTTTTGTTTCGCTCTCTGACCGCCGCCTGCGCGTGGGCGCTCCGGCGCGCCGCAGCGCGAAGGCGCGGCCCGCGACGGCTTGATTGCCATGACCCCACGCAGACGGCTTGTATTCTCGCTGCCCCTGCTGGCCATTACGGCGGCAGGCGTTGGATTCTACACCATCTTGCGGCGCATGCAGGACGACGAATACGACCCGCACGCCCTGCCCTCGCCGCTGATCGGCCACCGGCCGCCGGCGTTTTCCCTGCCGGGCACGAACGGCGCCTCTGGCTTCTCCAACACCGACCTGCTGGCGCCGCAACGTCCGATGCTGGTGAACTGGTTCGCCTCCTGGTGCGCGCCTTGCACAGCCGAGGCAGGCATGCTGGGTGAGCTTGCGAAATCCGGTGTCGTGATCTGGGGAATCGCGTATCAGGACGCGCCGTCGGCGGTGGCGGCGTATCTGGGGCATTACGGCAATCCGTATGCGCGCCTGGCCAGCGATGCCTCGGGCCTCACCGCCATCAACTGGGGCGTCTATGGCGTGCCGGAGACTTATCTGATCGACCGTGGCGGGATCGTCCGCTGGCGCTGGGCGGGCGCGCTCGACGCGCAGGTGGTGGCGCGCGAACTCATGCCCCTGCTCAAACGCTACGCATGAAAAAAATCCTTTTGCTGCTGGCGTTTCTTCCCGCGCTCGCACTCGCGCAGACGATAATCCGCGACGGCGTGAGCCTTAGCCCGGCCCAGGAGCAGCGCGCGGAGGGGATCGGCGCGCAATTGCGCTGCCTTGTATGCCAGAACGAAAGTATCGAGGATTCCTCGGCGAATCTGGCAAAACAGCTGCGCGTGATCATTCGCGAGAAGGTGGTGGCGGGGGCAAGCTCGAAGGACATCCTGAACTACATGGTGCGGCGCTATGGCGTTTTCGTGCTGCTGAAGCCGCCGTTCTCGAAACTAACGCTGCTGCTTTACGCCTCGCCTATCCTCGGGCTGCTCGCCGGGTTTTTCGCGTTGTGTGCGATATTCCGGAACCGGGCGGCAGGCGCGGCGCCATTGAGCGCGGCGGAGGCGGCGCGGGTTGAGAAGCTGCTCGAGCGATGATCTTCCTGTTCATGCTCGGCCTCGCGCTGCTGGCCATGCTGCCGGTGTTTTTCAGCCTTCGCGGGGAGACCGGCCCGCGCGGCCGGCGCGACGCGGCGCTTGCGATCCATCGCGCCCAACTCGGCGAACTCGCGGAGGATTTGAAACAAGCGCGGATCGGCTCGGGCGAATACGATGCCGCGAAGCTCGAGATCGAGCGCCGGCTGCTGACCGCCGACAGCCTGCGGGACCCTGCGGCCGACGGCAATGCGCGGGGCCTGTTGATCACCGCGATCGTGCTCACGCCGGTCATGGCGTTCCTGCTCTATCTTCCCGGCAGCACGCCCAACATTCCCTCGGCGCCGCACGCGGCCTGGATGGCGCGCCGGCAGGCGCAACATGCGCAGGATGTGGCTCTGATCGGCGCATTGCGCGCCAAGCTCGCGACGCTTGACCCCGATTCCGTGACAGCAAGCGAAGGGCAGGCCTATCTTGCGGAAATGATGGCCGAGGATGCCGGGCAGCTCACGCCGCAATCGGTTGCGCTGTTCCGGCAATCGCTTGCCCACGCTCCGGCCGGAGCGCCCTGGCGCCGGCTGGTCGAGGCACGGCTTGCGGAGGCAGCCGCCTCACCGTCATCCCCGTGACCCCCTCGGGGGATGGCGCGATGATTACCAAGCCTTCACTTGCGCGATTGCAACGGGTTAACCAGATAGCTTGCCATGAACGATAATCATGACGAACCCCTCACCCAGCCGGCGGCAGACAAGAAGCCGCGGCCAAGCGGGGCGCATACGCCCGCGCCGCCGCTGGAAATAGGCGGCCCGAAAGGCCCCGAACCGACCCGCTACGGGGACTGGGAGAAAAACGGCCGCTGCACCGATTTCTAACACTTCGAAACATCATAAAACGCAAATAAGGAAACACGCGCATGAGAGGCATTCTCGCTGTCATAGTTCTGATCATTGTCGTCTTCTTCGTGGTGCCCATGGCCGCAGAAGGCACCACCAATACCTGCAAGGCCCTGGAGAAGGTGACCGTGAGCAACGCGGCAACCAATATCGCCGGCAGCAATACGGGCGTTGTGCATAACGTGATCAACTCGGTCGGCCAGGCCGGCGCAACCGGATCGGTCGCGAGCCAGAACGCCTCGGAAGAGCACCCGAACACGCCAAGCCCGGTGACCTGCACCTTCGAATACTGGCAGAAGCTGCTCTGATCCACAGCGCCGCCGGGAGCTGGAACAACGTTTTCAGAGCCTGATTCGCGGTTCAGGCGGCATCCCGCATTCTCGCCAGTTTCGTGAGGCTGGCGAGAATTCCGCGTGCCACGGCCGCGCGGGAATTCACGTTCATCTCCCTTGCCACCACCAGCTTATGGTCCGGCCGCAGCTTCACCGTGCCGCCGCGCGTCCCGATCCAGGCGACCAGACCCGCCGGATTGCCGAAGGCGTTGTGGCGGAAGCCCAGCACCATTCCCTTCGGCCCGGCGTCTATTTTCTCGACACCCGCTTCGCGGCAGGCGCGCTTGAGCGCCACCGTCTCCAGCAGGTTTTCCACCTCCACCGGCAGCTTGCCGAAGCGGTCCACGAGTTCCGCCGCCAGCGCCTCGCTCTCGGCGTCGCTCTGCAGTGCGCCGATCCGGCGGTACAGGCCCAGGCGAACCGGCAGGTCGGCCACGTAATCCTCCGGGATCAGCACCGGCAGGCCGAGATTGATGGCGGGTGTCCAGTCGCGCTCCGAGGGTTTCTTGGCCCCGGCCTCGGTGCGCAGGGCTGAAACGGCGTCCTCCAGCATCTGCTGATAAAGCTCGATCCCCACCTCGCGGATATGGCCGGACTGCTCATCGCCCAGCAGATTGCCGGCGCCCCGCAGGTCGAGATCGTGCGAGGCGAGCGCGAATCCGGCGCCCAGCGTGTCGAGCGTCTGCATCACCTCCAGCCGCTTTTCCGCGGCCGGGGAAAGCCGGTGGTTGGCGGGCCAGGTGAGATAGGCATAGCCCCGCTGCTTGGCGCGGCCCACGCGCCCGCGCAGTTGATACAGGCTGGCCAGCCCGAACATATCCGCCCGATAGATGATGAGCGTGTTGACCGCCGGCATGTCGAGACCGCTTTCCACGATATTGGTCGCGAGCAGGATATCGAACCTGCCCTCGCCGAATTCGCTCATCACGCGCTCCAGCTCGGTGGCCGCCAGCCGCCCATGGGCCATGGCGATCCTGGCCTCCGGCACGATCTCGCGCAGCCGGCCGGCCATCGGCTCCAGATCCTCGATTCGCGGAACGACACAGAAAATCTGCCCGCCCCGGAAGCGCTCGCGGGCGATGGCTTCCTTGATGACCAGGCTGTCGAACGGCATGATGAAGGTGCGCACCGCCAGCCGGTCCACCGGCGGGGTGGTGATGAGCGAAAGGTCGCGCACGCCGGTAAGCGCAAGCTGCAAGGTGCGCGGGATCGGCGTGGCCGTCAGCGTCAGCACATGCACATCGGCCTTGAGCTGTTTCAGCCGCTCCTTGTGCGCGACACCGAAATGCTGCTCCTCGTCCACGATCAGCAGGCCGAGATCGGCGAAGCGGATCCCCTTGGCCAGCAGCGCGTGCGTGCCGATGACAATGCCGATGCTCCCATCGGCCAGCCCGGCCTTGACCTGGGCGGCTTCCTTCGCGCTCACCAGCCGGGAGAGCTGCGCCACCTTCACCGGCAGACCGGCGAAGCGGCTGGAAAACACGCGGTAGTGCTGGCGGGCGAGCAAGGTGGTCGGCACCACCACCGCGACCTGCATGCCGGCCATGGCGACGACGAAGGCGGCACGCAGCGCCACCTCGGTTTTGCCGAAGCCGACATCGCCGCAGATCAGGCGGTCCATCGGCTTGCCGGCGGCGAAATCCTCCAGCACATCGGCCACGGCGCGGGCCTGATCCTCGGTCTCGTTATAGGGAAAGCGGGCGCAGAATTCCGCGAAGGCGCCGTCATCGGCGGCGAGCACCGGCGCCTCGCGCAAAGCGCGCTCCGCCGCCAGGCGGATGAGGCCGGCGGCCATGTCCTGAATCCGGTTCCGCGCCTTGGCCTTGCGCGCCTGCCAGGCGGCGCCGCCCAGCCGGTCCAGCGCCACGCCCTGGGTTTCGTTGCCGAAGCGGGAGAGAAGATCGATATTCTCCACCGGCAGGAACAGCTTGTCGCCGCCGTCATAGAGAATCCGCAGGCAGTCATGCGCGGCGCCGTTCACCGTCACGGTTTCCAGCCCGTCATAGCGGCCGATGCCGTGGTCCTGATGCACCACGAGATCGCCTTCCGCGATTTCCGTCGCATCGGCAATGAACTGGTCGGCGCGCAAGCGCCGCTTCGGCGGCCGGGCGATGCGCTGGCCGAGCAGGTCCTGCTCCGTCACCAGGGCCAGCCGGTCGGTGGTGAAGCCGCGCTCCAGCCCCAGCACCGCGAGCGCGACCGTGCCGCGAGCCAGGGCCCGCGCGGCATCGGCATTCTCCACCGCCTGGGCGGGGCGGATGCCGTGCTCGCGCAGCATCAGTGCCAGGCGCTCGCGTGAGCCGGCGCTCCAGGCGGCAAGGATGACGGTGCGGCCGCCCGCCGCCCAGCCGCGCAGCAGTTGCGCGAAGCCGTCGAACGCGCCGAGCGGCTGTCCGGCCAGGATCGGCCCGGGGCGGCCGCCGATTTCGACACCGTCCGCGCCCGGCGGCTTGGCGAAAGGCGAGAATTCAAAAACCGGCGCCCCCGCCAGCGCGGCATCGAGCGCCGGCCGGTCGAGATAGAGCATCTCCGGCGGAATCGGACGGTAGACCGGCTCGCCCGAGCGCGGCGGGCCGCGGCGTTCGGCGTAATGGTCGGCGATCAGCTCAAGCCGCGCCGCGATGGCGGCTTGCGCCTGATGATCGAAGCTTATCGAGGCACCGGGCAGGTAATCGAAGATCGTTTCCATGCCGGGGGTGAAAAGCGGCGCGTAATGCTCGACCCCGGGATGCCGGTGGCCCGCCGAGACCGATTGGTAGAGCGGGTCCTCCATGGCCTCGGGCCCGAAAAGCTCGCGCCAGGCGGCGCGGAAGCGGGCGATGGATGCGCCATCGAAGGAGAGTTCGGAGGCGGGGTGGAAATCGAGCCGCGCCACCGGCTCGCCGCTGCGCTGGGTCTGGGGGTCGAAGCGGCGGATGGATTCGATGGTGTCGCCGAAGAAATCCATGCGCACGGGCGCGCCCGCGCCGGAGGGGAACACGTCCAGAATGCCGCCGCGCAGGGCGTATTCGCCAGGCTCCATCACGGTGCCGGCCCGGGTGTAGCCATCGGCATCGAGAAACGCCGCCAGGTCCTCGGGCGCGAAACGGTCCCCTGTCTTCAGACTGACACCGGCGCCCGCCAGCGCCGCGCGCGGCGGCACTTTCTGCAAGGCGGCGTTCACGGTGGTGAGCACGATTCGCTTTCC
Organism: Pseudomonadota bacterium; assembly: GCA_021779655.1. Next base: position 1,797 of record JAJYAF010000090.1, on the reverse strand, counting down.
GCCCGGCTCCGCCCGCAGCCGGGCAAGGGCGGCGATCCGCTCCGCGATCAGCGCCGCGTTCGGGGAAACCCGGTCATAGGGCAGACAGTCCCAGGCCGGAAAGGCGATGACCTCCAGCTCCGGGCCGAAGAAACCGATGGCCTCGGCAAGGAACGCGAGGCGGGCATCGTCGCGCGCCACGTGCAGCACCGGGCCTTCGCGCTCGCCCAGGCGGCGCACCAGCGCGAGAGCATCCGCGCCTTCCGGCACGCCGTGAACGGTGATCATGCGGGCCGGCCCGATATCGTGGCGCGGATGCGGCGGAGCATGGGCGTGTCCGCATGCGCGGGGATGGGGCGGCGGCCGGTGAGCCAGTCGGCCAGATCCGGGTCCGGCAGGTCGAGAACGGCTTCGAGCTCCGTCAGTTCCGCAGGCGTCATGGCGGCGATTTCGGCCCGGGCGAAGCCGCCGAGCAGCAGATCGTTTTCCCGGGTGCCGCGGTGCTGGGCGCGGTAGATCAGCCGGCGCCGCCGGTTGTCCAGGTTTTGCGGGGGGGATGGTTCGGGTTGCTGCATCAGCCTGATCTTCGCCTGGGTTGCGGTATAGAGGCGCGGCAGCCAAGAGTTAAGCCCGTGAGCATGGAGATTCTGGCCCCGCTACGCGCGCCGATCGCAACGCTGCCCGGCATCGGGCCGCGCCTGTCGGCGCTGCTGAAAAAACTGGTGGGCGGCGACCGGCTGCGCGATGTCCTGTTCCATCTGCCGGTGGAGTTCATCGACCGCCGGCAGGTGGTGACGATCCGCGACGCGAGGCCGGGCGGCCTCGTCACGCTGCGCGCCACGGTGTTGCGGCACGAGGCGCCGGCCAGGAAAACGCAGCCGCACCGGGTGGTGATCGGCGATGAAACCGGCTTTGCCGAGGTCGTGCTGTTCCATGCCGCGCGGCTGGCGCAGTTTCCGGTGGGCCAGAGGCTGCTGATCTCCGGCCGTGCCGAGCGGTTCGCGGACCGGCTGGTGCTGCCGCACCCGGACCATGCGCTGCCCCCGGCCGGCGAGGGGTCGTTTCCCTGGATCGAGCCGGTCTGGCCCCTGGCCGCCGGCGTTCCGCCCAAGGTGATGCGCCGCGCGGCGCTGGCCGCGCTCGCCCGGCTTCCCTTGCTGCCCGAATGGCAAGACGCGGCGATTTTGCGCGCCCGCAACTGGCCCGGCTTTTCCGAGGCGCTGGCAGCGCTGCACGCGCCGGAGCGCATGCCGGAGCGCATGCCGGGGCGCATGCCGGGGCCGCAGGCGGCCGCGCGGCTGGCTTATGACGAGCTGCTGGCCCGCCAGCTTGGCTTTGCCATCGCCAGGTCGCGCAGGCGCAGGCGTCCTGGCCGGGCGCTCGCGGAGACCGGGGTTTTGCGGGCCGAGGCGCTGCGCCGGTTCGGCCTGCCGCCCACTCCGGCACAGGCACGGGCCCTGGCGGAGATCGACGCCGACCTGGCCGCCCCGCACCAGATGCGGCGGCTGCTGCAAGGCGATGTCGGATCGGGCAAGACCCTCGTGGCGGTGCTGGCCATGCTGCGCGCGGTGGAAAACGGGGCGCAGGCGGCGCTGCTGGCGCCCACGGAAATTCTCGCCAGGCAGCACCACGCGGTGTTGCAGCGGCTGTCTCCGGCACCCGTGGGACTGTTGACGGGCGGGGTCAAAGGCAAGGCGCGTAGCCGGCTTCTGGCGGCGCTGGGCGATGGCGGCATGCCCCTCGTGGTGGGCACGCACGCCCTGTTTCAGGAGCACGTCGCGTTCCGCAACCTGGCGCTCGCCGTGATCGACGAGCAGC
>JAJYAF010000089.1 GCA_021779655.1 Pseudomonadota bacterium | reverse complement strand
GTGATGAAGCCCTGGAAAATACCGGCGCCGCCACAGGCGGGACAGCGCATCAGCGCCCCCCGGCCCAGCATGGTTCCCCAGCCTGGCAGGGGCGGAACATCGGTGGCAGCCATCACCTTCTCGGTGGGATAAATTTGCGGCATTTGTCCCTCTCCTTTATCGACCGGCAGAAGCAGAAGCAGAGCAGAAATGGCACCGCGCCCGCGCGAGGCAAGTTCCGCGAGGAATCACCAGCCGCGCCGGAACAGCCTCATTCCACATCGGCGAGCCGGTAGCCCACCCCGGGCTCGGTGATCACGAAGGCCCCCGCCCGCGGCCCCAGCTTGCGGCGAAGCTGGCCGATATAAACCCGCAGATAGGCCACGTCCTCGGCGTGCGCGGGCCCCCATATGGCGGTTAAAATCTGCCGATGGGTCAGCACCCGTCCGCGATTGCGCGCCAGCAGCAGCAGCAGCGCGTGTTCGCGCTTCGTCAGCGGCAGTTCAACCTGGTCGAGGGTCACCCTGGCCGAGAGCGGGTCGATCGTCAGTCCGGCGGCGGTAAACGGCTTGTCCGCGTTCTCCTGGCGCAGTTGCCGGCGCATCGCGCTGCGGATGCGCGCCAGAAGCTCGCCAAGCGCGAAGGGTTTTTCCACATAGTCGTCCGCCCCCCCATCCAGCGCCCGGATCTTCTCCGCCTCCCGGTCGCGCGCGGAGAGCACGATAACCGGAATCGCGGCAAATTCCCGGAGCTTCGCCAGCACCTCCACGCCATCCATATCCGGCAGCCCGAGATCGAGCAGGATCACATCCGGCGCCCGCGTGGCGGCAAGACGCAACGCTTCATCGCCGCGCTGCGCCCGCAAGGGCGTGTATCCGGCGGCGGTGAGCGCCGGCCCGAGGAAACGGTGAATCTGCGGCTCGTCATCGACGACGAGAACCGTGCCAAGAGAGGGACTCACGCCGCCGGCAGTTCCACGGTGATGACGGTTCCCGGCGCGCCATCCACGGCCAGATCGAGCCGAGGGCTCTGGGCCCGGATGGACCCGCCCATCGCTTCCACGAAGGCCTTGGCGATGGCAAGGCCCAAGCCGGTTCCCGGGGCCACGCGGTCGCCACGGGTCGCGCGGAAAAAACTGTCGAAGACATGCGGCAGATCGGCGGCCGGAATGCCAACGCCCTCATCGCCGATGGCAATCGCCACCCTGCCCGCATTGCGCCGCGCGGTAATGGTGATACGGCTGCCCTCCGCCGAATATTTCACCGCGTTGTCCAGGATATTCACCAGGACCTGTTCCAGCAATGCCGGGTCGGCGCGCACATGCGTCGCATCGTCCGCGATATTGACACCGGCATACATGGCGCCCGGAACCCGCATGATCGCCGCCTCGACGATATCGGCAAGGCGCAGCCTTTCCTGGCGGGCGACGATCTCGCCGGTTTCCACCCGCGCCATTTCCATGATGTTGGACAGGAACCTGGTCATGCGTTCGCTGTCCTGCGTGATACTGGCCAGCAGATCGGCACGGGTCTCGGCGTCCAGGGAATCGCCCGACCGGGCGAGCGTCTCCGCCGCGCCCCGGATGGCGGTGAGCGGCGTGCGCAGATCGTGCGAAAGCGATGAGAGCAGCGCGGTAAGCAGCTTCTGGCTGTCCTCCCGCGCCTGGCCTTGCGCCGCTCTCACGGTCAGGCGTACGCGCTCCAGCGCCATCGCGGCCTGATCGGCGAGGGCGGATAAAGTCTGGTTCAGCGGCTCCGGCGGCGGTCCGGCGGGCCGCGCGCCGAGAATGCCGATGGGCGCGCCGTTCACGCGCATCGGAATGAACCGCCAGGGGACGGAGGGCAGCGTGGCGGTGCCGATGCCGGTTTCAATATTATTGCGGAACGACCAGTCAGCCGCCGCCAGCGCCGCGTCATCCAGCGTGGTGCCGGGCGGCTCGCGCACCGGCGCCTGCAGGATGCCGTTTTCGGCAAGCAGCACGGCGCCGCCGGTGGTTACCGCCGCGGCCTCCCCGGCCGTCTCGCGCAACAGTTGCGGCTGCGTGGCGGCGCGGGAGAAGCGCTGACCGAAGAGCGAGATCCGGCGCAACGCCTCTATCCGGGCGCTGGCGTTTTGCGCTTCCACCCGAACCCGGCCGGCAAGCGAGCCGGTAACGACGCCGGTGATGAGAAAAACCGCAAGCGCCACCACGTCCCGCGGGTCGGCGATGGAAAGCGTGTAGAAGGGGGGGAGGAAAAAGAGATTCCAGCACAGAAAGCCGCCAAGCGCCGTAACCAGCCCGGCGGTGAGGCCAAAGCGGCTCGCGGCGGCCACGATCGCGCCGATGAACACCATCCCCATGGCTTCCCGAGGAATGCCGTGGCGAAAGAGCACGCCCGCCAGAGTGAGAACCGCCAGCATTCCGGCGATGACGGCATAGGCCCGCCAGGCGAATTCCGGCCATGAAGGCATCGCGCGCGGCGCCGCGGCGGCCGGCACCGGCACGAAGTGCAGGGTGAAGGCAGCGGCCTTGCGGGTGAGCAGTTCACCGATCGAACGGCCAAAAAGCCTCCGCCAGCGCCGCGCCGCGCCGCGCCCGACGACGATATGGGTGACATTCTGTTTCGCCGCGTAGTCCAGGATCGCGGTGACGATATCCGAGGTGGTGGTGGTCTCCACCGTGCCGCCGAGCTGCACGGCAAGGTCGAGCGCATGCTGAACCCCGGCATTGTCGTCAGCCCGTTCGGCATGAAAGGCGACCAGCGGCGCGCGCAGCGCATCCGCCAGCCTGGCGGCGTGGCGCACGACATTTCCGGCTGAGGCATCGGGTCCCACCAGCGCCAGCACGCGCTCGGCCGCCGGCCAGGGTCCGGGGATCGCCTGCGCCCGCATATAGGTGGAAACGTCCTTATCCACCCGCTGCGCCGCGCGTCGCAACGCCATTTCCCGAAGGGCGACGAGATTGCCCTCCCGGAAGAATTCGCCCAAGGCACGGTTGGCGACGTCCTGACGGTAGATTTTGCCCTCCGTCAGCCGCCCGCGCAGCTCCGCCGGCGGCAGATCCACGAGTTCGATTTCATCCGCGAGATCAAGAACGGTATCCGGCAGCGTTTCCGCCACCCGCACACCGGTAATGCGGGCAACCTGATCGTTCAGGCTTTCCAGATGCTGGATGTTGAGCGTGGTCCAGACATCGATCCCCGCATCCAGCACTTCCCGCACGTCCTGCCAGCGCTTGGCATGGCGCAGCCCCGGCGGATTGCTGTGGGCAAGCTCATCCACCAGCAGCAGCGCCGGCTTGCGCTCAAGCGCCGCATCCAGGTCGCATTCCTCCAGCAACTGCTCGCGATACGGGATTTTCAGCCGTGGCAGAACCTCCAGCGCGCCGATCTGCCGGGCGGTATCGGCGCGGCCATGCGTTTCAACCAGCCCCACCACCACGTCCACGCCCGCCTGCCGCTTATGGTCGGCGGCGGCCAGCATTTCCCAGGTCTTACCGACCCCCGGCGCGGCGCCGAGGAAAATCTTCAGCCGCCCGCGGTTCTCCCGGCGCAGCGTGGCAAGCAGGGCATCCGGATCGGGACGGCCATCGCGATTCATCGTGCCGCAAGGTTAAAACGGCGCGGGCGGATTTGGTAGCGTTTCCCGCGCGGCCACCGCGCGTGAGCGCCGGGTTGAACCGGCCAGCCGGAACTGGTTAATCAGCACGCCGGGAGGCTGGCAAGCGAGTCGAGGGGGATGGGCAACATCCGGACAGGAAGATTATGGGTGTGGCTTGCGCTGTTCGCCTGGGCCACGGGGCCGGCTGCGGCGCGGCCGATGGACCCTACGGGAAACTGGCTGCGCGATAATGGCAGGGTGCGCATGATGGTCAGCCGCTGCGGCGAAGATTTCTGCGCCGTGAACACCTGGGTCAAGCGGCCGGAGGGGCCGGAGAAGGTGGGCGACAGGATCATCCTGAAGATGCACCCCGTCTCCGACAGCCGGTATCAGGGCCTCGCCTATGACGTGCGGCGAGGACTGACCTATCGCATGACCGTAACATTGCAAGGAAACCGGATGGAGACCAGCGGCTGCGTGCTGTTCGGCGTCATCTGCAAAGGCATCGGCTGGCGGCGGCTGAACTGAGCTGTCCGGCACGCCGCCGCCAGCGCCACGTTATTTTGCCATCGCGTCGAGCGCGAGGTTCAGCCGCAGCACGTTGACATGGTCGGTGCCGATAATACCAAAAAAGCCGCGATGCGCGACGGCATTGACGAGATCGACCACCTTCCCCACCGGCAGATTCCGGGCCTTGGCGATAGCCGGCGCCTGACGCAGCGCATTGGCAAGCGAAATGTCGGGATCGAGCCCCGAGCCCGAAGCGGTGACCGCATCCGCCGGGACCGGACCCGGGCCATAGGCTTTCACATAGGCCGCGACATTATTCCTGACATTGGCCAGCAGTTGCGCGCTGGCGGGGCCGAGATTGGAAGCGCCGGACGTTGCGGCATCGTATGGCTTGTCCAGCGCCGAGGGCCGGGGCGTGAAATAGGCCGGGCCGGTGAAGTTCTGGCCGATCAAGGCCGAACCAATGACCTCGCCCCGCTGCCTGATCAGGCTGCCATCGGCCTGGAACGGCAGAACGGACTGCATGATGCCAGTAAACAGGCCGGGCAGCAGAAGACCGAGGAAAATGGTGAAAAGGGCAACCAGCGAAAGCGCGGGACGGAGTTCACGCGTAAATGATAACATTTTTCGTAACCTTCACGAAAAGACATGGCAGGCGGAAAGCACCATGTCGATGAGCTTTATGCCGATGAAAGGCGCGACGATGCCGCCCACGCCGTAGATGAGCAGGTTGCGGCGCAACAATGCGGCAGCGCCGATGGCGCGGAACGCCACCCCCCGCAAAGCCAGCGGCACCAGTGCCACGATGATCAGGGCGTTGAAGATGACGGCGGAAATAATAGCGCTTTCCGGCGTGCGCAGATGCATGACATTCAGCGCTTCGAGCTGGGGATAGGTCGCGGCGAAGATCGCCGGCAGAATGGCGAAATATTTGGAAATATCGTTGGCGATGGAAAACGTCGTCAGCGCCCCTCGGGTAATCAGCAGTTGCTTGCCGATCTCGACGATTTCGATGAGCTTGGTCGGATCGCTGTCCAAATCCACCATGTTGCCGGCTTCGCGCGCCGCCTGTGTGCCGCTTTGCATCGCCACGCCGACATCGGCCTGGGCCAGCGCCGGCGCATCGTTGGTGCCGTCGCCGCACATGGCGACCAGCCGGCCTTCCGCCTGCACCCGGCGAATGTAATCGAGCTTGTCCTGTGGCGTCGCCTCCGCGATGTAATCGTCCACCCCGGCTTCGGCGGCGATGGCGGCGGCGGTGATACGGTTATCGCCGGTGACCATTACCGTGCGGATGCCCATTTTGCGCAAGGATGCGAAACGCTCGCGAATGCCGGGCTTGACGATGTCCTTGAGCTCGATGACCCCGAGCAGCTTGTCCCCGGACGCAACGGCAAGCGGCGTTGACCCGGCGCGGCCGATGCGCGTCACCGTTTCGGTGAACGCCGCGGGCGGCTGAACATTCAGTGTTTTAAGCACCGAATCGACCGCGCCCTTGCGATAGGAGCGCCCGGACAGATCGACGCCCGATATGCGCGTGCTGGCGCTGAAGGGAATAACCACGGCACCCGCCGGCAGCGCTGGCGTACAGCCATATTTTTCCCGAGCCAATGTCACGATGGAACGGCCCTCGGGCGTCTCGTCGCCCAGGCTGGAAATCGCGGCCGCCTCCGCGAGGTCAGGCTCGGCCACGCCCGCCACCGGATAGAAGCCCGATGCCATGCGGTTGCCGAAGGTGATGGTGCCGGTCTTGTCGAGCAGCAAGGCATCCACATCGCCGGCGGCCTCCACCGCACGCCCGGAGGTGGCGACCACATTGAACCGGATCAGCCGATCCATGCCGGCGATGCCGATGGCCGAAAGCAGCCCGCCGATGGTGGTGGGAATCAGGCAAACCAGCAACGCGGCCAGCACGGGCACGGAAAAATGCGTGGCCGAATAGCTGCCGAACCCGACCAGCGTGACGACCGCCAGCAGAAAGATCAGCGTCAGCCCGGCAAGCAGGATATCGAGCGCGATTTCGTTCGGCGTCTTGCGGCGCTCCGCCCCCTCGACAAGCGCGATCATCCGGTCGAGAAAGGTGGACCCCGCATCGGCCGTAATGCGGATGACCAGCCAGTCGGAGACAAGATGCGTGCCGCCGGTGACAGCGGACCGGTCACCCCCCGCCTCCCGCACGACCGGCGCGGATTCGCCCGTGATCGCGCTCTCGTTCACGCTTGCGACCCCTTCAACGATCTCGCCGTCCGAGGGGATGATATCCCCCGCTTCAACCAGCACCAGATCGCCTTTATTGAGGTCGGGCGCGGGCACCGGCTGGAAGATATTGCGCTCGCGCGGGTCGAGGATCAGCTTTGCCATGGTGTCGGAGCGGGCGCGCCGCATGCTCTCCGCCCGGGCACGCCCCCGCCCTTCGGCCACGGCTTCCGCAAAGGTGGCAAAGAGCACCGTGAACCACAGCCCCACCGCGATCGCCAGGGCGAAAGCGGCCGGCCGATGGCCGATCATGGCTTCAAAACCCACCACGGTCGTCAACAGCGCGACGATTTCGGTCACGAAAATAACCGGATTGCGGACCAGGGTAGCGGGGTTGAGCTTGACGACGGCATCGCCGCAGGCACGCGTGAGAATGTCCCGGTCAAACAGCGAAATCGCTTCGGCATTCGTTGTCATTGTGGAAAGTCCTTAAAAGGTTTTGCCGGCATAAAGGAGGTAATGGTCGGCAAGCGGCCCGAGAGTATCCGCGGGCAGGTACTGCAGCCCGCCCATGATGACGATCACGCCGATGAGCAGACCGATGAACAGCGCCCCATGGGTTGGAAAAGTGCCGGTACTCGCGGGGAGTTTCGGCTTGGCGGCAAGCGAGCCCGCAATCGCGAGAACGGGGATCAGGAAAGCAAAGCGGCCGAACAGCATGGCCGAACCGAGGCCGTAATCCAGCAGCGGTGTGTCGGCGGAAATGCCCGCGAAGGCGCTGCCATTGTTTTCCGTGGCTGAGGTCCAGGCATACAGCATTTCGCTCAATCCGTGCGGCCCGCCATTGGCAAGCGAACCCAGCCCGGATTTCGTCATCAGGGAAAAACCCGCGCCTCCCAGGATGAACAAGGTGAGAATCAGCACCGCCAGCATGGCAAGCTTTATCTCCCTCGCCTGCACTTTCTTGCCCAGATATTCCGGCGTCCGGCCAACCATGAGGCCGGCGACGAACACCGAAAGCAATGCGAAGACGACGATCGTATAGAAGCCGGAACCAACGCCGCCCGGCGCGAGTTCGCCCAGCTGCATCAGGAAGAGCGGTATCGCCCCGCCGAGAGGCATGTAACTATCCGTGAAACTATCCACCGCGCCGGTGGATGTTCCGGTAGCGGCGACATTGAACGTCGTGGAGGCAGGAATGCCGAAACGCATCTCCTTGCCCTCCCAGTTGCCGCCATGCGAGGAAAGTCCGGCCGCGATATGCAGCGGATTACCGGCGGCTTCCGCCGCATAAGCGCCGATGCAGCCGAGCGCGAGGATGACCGCCATCGCCGCCATCAAGGCATGGCCCTGCCTGGTATCTTTCAGCATATGGCCGAAGGCGATGGGAAGCGAAAAGCCGATGACCAGCAGCAGCCAGGTTTCCAGCAGATTCGTCCAGGCGTTCGGATTCTCGAATGGATGTGCCGAGTTCGCGTTGAAAAACCCGCCGCCATTGGTGCCCAGCTCCTTGATCGCTTCCTGCGAAG
>JAJYAF010000088.1 GCA_021779655.1 Pseudomonadota bacterium | reverse complement strand
CGCGAGCGCCTTGCCGAGGACTGGCTGGTCGACGGCACCACCGGATACGATTTCATGGATCAGGTGGGCGGCGTGCTGCACGATCCGGATGGCGAGGCGCCGCTCACCGCCCTGTGGGCGAGTGTCAGCGGCCGGCCCGCCGATTTCGAGGAAGAGGAACACGCCGCCCGGCGGCAAATCCTGCGCGACAATCTCGCGAGCGAACTCTATGCCGCCTCCGCCGCGCTGCACCGCATCGCCCGGCGCAGTCTTTACACGCGCGACACCACGCTCACCGCGATCCGCCGCGCCCTTACGGAGCTTCTCGTCTATTTCCCCGTCTATCGCATCTACGCGGGCCGTGCGGGGCTTTCGGAAACCGATGCGCAGGTGATGGAACGCGCCCTCGCCGGCGCGCGCCGCACTTTTCGCGTGGCCGATCGTGCGTTTCTGGAATCGATCGCGAAATGGCTGTCCGATGAAACGCCGCGCGCCCTGCCCGCCGGTCCGCGCCGCACCGAGCAGCTTCGCGCCACGGTGCGTTTCCAGCAGCTCTCCGCGCCAACCGCCGCCAAGTCGGTGGAGGATACCGCTTTCTACCGCTATGGCCGCCTGCTTTCGCGCAACGAGGTCGGCTCCAGCCCCGGCCAGTTCGCCGTAGCCCCGGCCGGCTTTCACGCCGCCTGCCTGGAGCGGCAGAGGCGCCTGCCCGGCGCGCTGCTGGCGACGGCGACGCATGACCACAAACGCGGGGAGGACACCCGCGCCCGTATCGCGGTGCTGAGCGAAATTCCCGGGGAATGGCAGGCGGCCCTTGGGCGCTGGATGCGGCTCAACGGCATCATCCGCCGCGAGCTCGGCAGCGGTCCCGCGCCCTGCCCCGGCGACGAGGCGATGCTGTATCAAACCCTGGTCGGCGCCTGGCCGCTCGGCCTGGAGGCGGAGGACGCGGAGGGGTTGAAGGCGTTCGGCGCGCGCGTGGCGGCGTGGCAGGAAAAATCCGTCCGCGAGGCGAAACTGCTCTCCGAATGGGCCGCGCCGAACGAGGAATACGAAGAAGCCTGCAAGCGTTTCCTGGAACAGACACTGGACCCGGCGCGCCCGGCGCTGAACGACATCATCCGGTTCGCGGCCCGTATCGGCCTGCCGGGCGCCGTCAACGGGCTTGGCCAGACCCTGCTGCGCCTCACCACGCCCGGCGTGCCCGATCTGTATCAGGGTGCCGAGTTCTGGGATCAGAGCCTCGTGGACCCCGACAATCGCCGTCCCGTGGATTTCGCCGCGCGCGCGGCCGCCCTGGCGCGGGCGGAACCGCCGCCGCGGGCATTGCGGCACTGGCAGGACGGCACGGTGAAGCAGGGGATCATCGCGCGCGCCCTGCGGTTGCGGGCGGAACTGCCGGCGCTTTTCGAAAAAGGCGATTATGTGAAGCTGGAGGCCGAAGGACCCAAGTCCGCGCATGTTCTGGCCTTCGCGCGCAGGCACAAGGGCGCCACCGTCATCGTCGCCATCGCCCGGCTTTCCACGGCGCTGCTGGAGGGCGCCAGCCTGCCGCTGCCCCCCGCCACGGCCTGGGAGGAGACCGCGCTCAGCCTGCCCGGCCTCGGCTTCGCCGATGTGCTGAGCGGCAGGAAGCATTCCGCGCGGCGCATCGGCATGGCCGAACTCTTCTCCGACCTGCCCGTCGCCTTGCTGAGGCTCTGACCATGCCGCCCCCGCTCGATCCCCGTGGCGCGCTGTTTCTCGACATGGACGGAACGCTGATCGATCTTGCCGTCACCCCGCAAGCCGTTCAGGTTCCTCCTGGCCTGCCGGAAACGCTACGGCGCGTGCAGGCCGCGCTCGGCGGCGCGCTCGCCGTGATCTCCGGGCGCAAACTCGCCGATATCGACGATCTGCTCGGCCCCGGCCTGCCCTGCGCGGCGGAACACGGCGCGCTGCTGCGCGGCGCGGACGGCACAATAACGGCCGTGGCGCGGCGTCTTGGCCATTACGATGAATGGCTGAAGATCTTGCGGGAAGCGGCCGCGGCCATGCCGGGCGTGCTGATCGAGGAAAAGGCGTTCAGCCTGGTCGCGCATTACCGCCAGGCGCCCCGTTTCGAGTCCGCGTTGCGCCGGCTGGTGGAGCGGCTTGCCGCCGCCGACAGCGAGGCGGCGGTGCTGCCCGCCCATTGCGCTTTCGAGCTGAAACCGCGGCTCGGCAACAAGGGCGAGGCGCTGGCCTGGTTCATGGAAACCGACCCCTTCCGCGGCCGCCTTCCGGTCTATATCGGCGACGACGTCACCGACGAGCCGGCCATTCGCAAGGCCGCCGAACTGGGCGGACTCGGGCTACACGTCAAGCGGGATTTCGCGGGCAGTACGGCGCAGGTGCGGGCGTGGATCGCGCGCGCGGGCGCGGCCGGAGCGGGGTAGCGGGAGCGCTACCGGCCTTAAGGCTGTTCCCCCCGCCGGATGGCCTGGGCCGTGAAAATATATCCAAGCCCGCTGGTGATGAAATTTATCCCGAGCAATATGCCCAGCACGATCACCGAGGTCGCCGGCCAGCCGCCGAGGATGATGACGGCCAGGATGATGCTGGCGATACCGGAAAACAGCACCATGCCCCAGCCGCCCATCGGCCGCATTTCCAGCGCGAAGACGATCTCCGCCGCGCCCTGGAAAAGAAACATCACGCCCACCACCAGGGTGAGCGCAACCATCCCCGCCAGCGGGTTGAACAGCAGAAAAATCCCCGCCGCCAGGGAGAGCAGCCCGAACAGAACGGCCCCGAAGAACGGCCCGGTTCCGTGAATCGTGAACGCCGCGGCCAGCGACAAAACCCCCGCCAGCAGCAGCACCCAGCCCGTGAGCACCGTGGCCGCCAGGCCGGAGAAGAACGGAAACAGAATGGCGGCGAGGCCGATCACCAGCAGGGCAACGCCGAACCATAGCAACCGGGTCGCCGAGCCATGCAGGCGCCCGTGAAACGGATTGGTGAGCGATGAACCGGTCATGGCCTTCTCCTCTTAAAAGTTCAATGAAAGCAAATGGCTGATAGCATAGCCGCGCCAATCGGCGAAACGCCCCGTCAGGCCGCGCCGCTCTTGAAAACGCCGCTCTTGAAAACCTTGGCCGGATAGCCCTGCGCGAAAAGCAGGCTGCGCAAATCCGTATGCTCGATCCGGTTTGCCACCTCGGCGGCCACCACGGGCTTTGCCCGGTAGGCAACTCCCAGCCCGGCTGTCTTGAGCATCGGCAGGTCGTTGGCGCCATCCCCCACCGCGAGCGTCGCGGCAAGCCGCACGCCACGATCCTCCGCGATCGCCTTCAGTGTGTTCAGCTTGGCATTCTGGTCCAGGATCGGCTCCGCGACCGCGCCGGTCAGGGCGGTTCCGTCATCCAGCAGCACATTCGCGCGCTGAATATCGAAGCCAAGCTCCGCCGCCACGCGTTCCGTGAAGTAGCTGAAGCCGCCGGAGACCAGCGCGGTCACGGCGCCGAAGCTGCGCATCGTCGCCACCAGGGTATGCGCGCCGGGCGTGAATTCGATCGCCCGCCAGGTACGCTCCAGCGCCGAGAGCTCAAGCCCCTTCAGCATGGCCACCCTCTCCCGCAGGGCGGTGGCGAAATCGATCTCCCCGTTCATCGAGCGGCGGGTGATCTCCGCCACCCTGTCCTTCAATCCGGCCTGCCCGGCCAGTTCGTCCAGCGTCTCGGAGGTGACGATGGTGCTGTCCATGTCCGCGACCAGCACGGCCTTGCGCCGGCCGCGCTGCCGGCTCACCAGCACATCCACCGGCTTGCCGTTGAGCGCCGCCTGTTTCACCATGGCCGCATCCGGCGCGTTCTTCACCCGGAACTCGCAGGCTTCCCCCGGCGAGAGCCAGTTCAGCGCCTGGCCTTCGCAATACGCGAAGGCGGCGCGGGCCAGCGCGTCGGTGAGCGGGCCGGCTTGCAGGTTGGCGACGAGCGTGACGGTATATGCCATGGCGGCTGGTTAGGACAGGCAATGGCGGCTCGGCAAGCAGCGCCGGATGCTGGAAGATTGATCATCGTCGCCGGCCCCACGGCCAGCGGCAAATCCGCGCTCGCGCTCAGGCTCGCCCAGCACCTCAACGGCGCCGTCATCAATGCGGACGCCATGCAGTGCTACCGCGATCTGCGCATCCTCACCGCCCGGCCCAGCGCCGGGGACGAGGCCAGGGCGCCGCATCGCCTGTACGGCGTGCTGCCCGCATCCGCCATCGGCAACGCCGCCTGGTGGCGGGACGCGGCGCTCGGCGCGATGCGCGAGGCCGCGCGGGAGGGGCAAATTTCCATTCTCTGCGGCGGCACCGGGCTGTATCTGCGCGCCCTGCTGCACGGCATCGCCGATATCCCCGAACCCTCGCCACAGGCCAGGGCGGAGGCGCGCGCGTTGCTCGCGCAACTGGGCGCCGCCGGCCTGCACGCAAGGTTGGCCGAAGCGGACCCGGCGACCGCGTCGCGCCTGCATCCGGCGGACAGCCAGCGCGTGGCGCGCGCCTATGAGGTCTGGCGCGCCACCGGTCGCGGCCTTACGGAATGGCAGGCGCGGCCGGTGAACCCGCTCACCGGCTGGTCCGCGCGGATGCTCCTGCTAGACCCGCCGCGCCCCGCCCTGCGCGCCGCCATCGCCGCCCGCTTCGCGCGCATGCTGGAAGCCGGAGCGCTCGCGGAACTGCGGGCGCTGCTGGACCGGAACCCAAACCCAAACCTGCCGCTGCTGCGCGCCCTCGGGGTTGCGGAACTTGCCGCGCATCTGCGCGGGGAATGCACCGAGGCCGAGGCCGCCGCCCGCGCCGTCGCCGCCACCTGCCGCTACGCCCGGCGGCAGGGCACCTGGTTTCGCCATCAAAAACTCGTGGACAGCCCAGCCATGCAAATTATTAGTGCCCAGCCAGACGATTTTCAGCAATTTTCGGAAAGTTTAATCGGCAACTATTGTAATTTAATAAATCAGCCGGGTTGACGGCTCCCGCATCACGCGTTAAGCGGCAACTTTTACCCCGCTGAAACCTTTCCAAGGACCGCGAGCGATGGATGGCTCCTTAATGGCACCCGAAACCATGAAATCCGGCGCGGAAGCCATTTTGCGCGCGCTCAAGGCGCAAGGGGTGGAGATTATTTTCGGCTATCCCGGCGGCGCCGTTCTACCGCTCTATGATGCGCTGTTCCAGCAATCGGATATCCGTCACATCCTGGTCCGGCACGAGCAGGCGGCGGTGCATGCGGCGGAAGGCTATGCCCGCTCCACCGGTAAAACCGGCGTGGTGCTGGTCACCTCCGGCCCCGGCGCCACCAACGCGGTAACCGGGCTGGTGGACGCGCTGATGGACAGCATTCCCCTCGTCTGCCTCTCCGGTCAGGTGCCCACGCATCTCATCGGCAACGATGCCTTCCAGGAAGCGGACACCACCGGCATCACCCGCCCCGCCACCAAGCATAACTACCTGGTGAAAAACAGCGCCGATCTGGTCCGCGTGCTGCATGAGGCCTTTTATGTCGCGCGCACCGGCCGCCCCGGCCCGGTGCTGGTGGATCTGCCCAAGGACATTCTCATCAGCCCCGCGCCGTATAGCGAGCCCGGCAACCAGCCGCATCGCAGCTACCGCCCCCGCACCGAGCCGGATGGCGGCGCGATCGCGCGGGCCGTCGCGCTGCTCAAGCGCAGCGAAAGGCCGATCATCTATTCCGGCGGCGGTGTCATCAACGCCGGGCCGGAGGCTTCCCGCCTGCTTACCGCGTTCGCGCGGGCAACCGGCTTTCCCGTCACCTCCACGCTGATGGGCCTTGGCGCCTATCCGGCGTCGGACAGGCAGTTTCTCGGCATGCTCGGCATGCATGGCACCTACGAAGCCAATCTCGCCATGCACGGGGCGGATGTGATGCTGAATATCGGCGCCCGGTTCGATGACCGGGTGACCGGGCGCATCAACGCCTTCTCCCCCGGCTCGAAGAAAATCCACGTCGATATCGACCCTTCCAGCATCAACAAATCGGTCGCCGTGGACATTCCCGTCGTCGGCGATGCCACGGCGGTTCTCCGCGCGCTCCTCACCGCCTGGCAGGCGGACGAAACCCGGCCCGCGCCGGAACCGCTCGCGCAATGGTGGCGGCAGATCGAAGCCTGGCGGGCCACGGATTGTCTGCGCTTCACGCAGCCGCGGGAGCAGGGAAGCATCATCAAGCCGCAATACGCCCTGCAACGGCTCTATGAGGCAACGCGCGCCCAGGCGAGGGATGTCTTCGTCACCACCGAGGTCGGCCAGCACCAGATGTGGGCCGCCCAGTATTTCAAATTCGAAAAACCGAACCGCTGGATGACTTCCGGCGGGCTGGGCACCATGGGCTATGGCCTGCCGGCCGCCATGGGCGTGCAGGTGGCGCATCCCGATGCCCTGGTGGTGGACATCGCGGGCGAGGCCAGCACGCTGATGAACATCCAGGAACTCGGCACGCTCGCGCAGTACCGCCTGCCGGTGAAAATTTTCATTCTGAACAATCAGTATATGGGCATGGTGCGGCAGTGGCAGGAACTGCTGCACGGCAACCGCTATTCCGAAAGCTATTCGGAGGCCCTGCCGGATTTCGTCAAGCTGGCGGAGAGCTTCCACGGCGTGGGCCTGCGGGCCGACACCATCGACGATCTCGACCGCGTGATCGCGGAAATGCTGGCGGTGGACCGGCCGGTGATCGCCGATATCCGTGTCGATCAGATGGAAAACGTCTTTCCCATGATCCCTTCCGGCGCCGCGCACAACGAAATGCTGCTGGGGTCGGAGCCGAAACAGCCCGGGTTCAGCGGCAGGGGCGTGACCGATGAAGGCCTGGCGCTGGTCTGATGCCGGACAGCGACGGGAATTTCCGTTCCGCCATCATATCGGTGCTGGTGGAGAACGAATCCGGCGTCCTGGCGCGCGTCATCGGCCTGTTCTCCGGGCGCGGCTATAATATAGACAGTCTCACGGTGGCCCCGGTGGAGCGCGACCGCAGCAAGAGCCGCATCACCATCGTCACCTCCGGCACGCCGATGGTGATCGAACAGATCAAGGCGCAGCTTGACCGCCTGGTTCCCGTCTACCGCGTCGCCGATCTTTCGGCGGAAGGCCCGCATCTCGCGCGTGAGCTGGCGCTCATCAAGGTGATCGGCACGGGCGAGGCAAGGCAGGAAGCGCTGCGCCTGGCGGAGGCCTTCCGCGCCCGCGTGATCGACGCGAGCACCCAGAACTTCATCTTCGAACTCACCGGCGCGACCGACAAGCTGGACGCGTTTCTCGACCTGATGCGCCCGCTCGGCCTTGCCGAAGTGTCCCGCACCGGCGTTGCCGCCATCGCCAGGGGCACGCGAACGATTTAGACCCCAAGTTTCCGGCGTCAGCCGTTCCGGCCGGGCGATTGCCTCGCCTGAACGGCGGTGGCAGGAAATCCGCATGAGACTCTCCACGCGTGTGACGGCGGCCGGGCTCGCGGCAACGTTCGCCATGGCGGCAAAAGCGCGGGCGCTGCGCGCGGCCGGCCATGATGTCATCTCGCTCGCCCTGGGCGAGCCGGATTTTCCCACCCCGCCGCATGTCGTGGCGGCCGCGCACGCGGCGGCCCTGCGCGGCGAGACGAAATACCCCCCGCTGGCCGGAACCGAGGCGCTGAAGGCGGCCGTGCTGCGCAAATACGCGCGCGACCAGAAGTTCGCACTCGCCGAGGAGAACATCCTCATCACCAATGGCGGCAAGCAGGCGATCTTCAACGCCGTGATGTCGCTCATCGATCCCGGGGACGAGGTCATCATCCCCGCGCCCGCCTGGGCCGGGTATGAGCAGACGGTGCGCT
>JAJYAF010000087.1 GCA_021779655.1 Pseudomonadota bacterium | reverse complement strand
CGCGGCCGCCTGGCCGGATTTTCCGCCGCCCCCGGGCGCGGGCGCGCACCAGATCGCCTTGGGGCCGGTTCACGGCCGCATAACCGAGCCGGCGCATTTCCGTCTCGCCGTCCGGGGGGAGACGGTGCTGGGGCTCAGCACCCGCCTGGGCTACGCGCATAAGGGAACACTCGGGCTGATGCGCGGCAAGTCGCCACGGCTGGCGGCGCGCTTCGCGGCCCGGATCTCGGGCGATGCCACGTTGGCCCATTCCCTCGCCTTCGCCCATGCGGCGGAGGCGGCGCTTGGGCTGCGGGTTCCGCCAAGGGCGCTGTTTCTGCGCGCGGTGATGGCGGAGCTGGAACGGATCGCCAATCACGCCGGCGATATCGCCCAGGTATCGGAGGCCGCCGGATTCGCCTGGGGAGAGGCGAGGCTCGCCCTGCACCGGGAAGCGATATGCACCGCCGCGCTGGCCGCCTTCGGCCACCGGCTGATGATGGACATGGTGATCCCCGGCGGCCTTGCCGCCGACATCGCGACCGGGGGAGCGGCAGTCATTCTGCAAGCGCTGGGCATGCTTGAGGACGAACTGCCCGCGCTCGCCCGGATGTTCAACGACCGCGCCGGCCTCCAGGACCGCCTGGCAGGCGTGGGGGTGATCCCGCCGGCCCTGGCGGCGGCCTATGGCGCGGGCGGCTATGTGGGCCGGGCCTCCGGCAGGCAGGTGGATGCGCGGCTGGACCCGGGCTACCCGCCCTACCCGTCGCTCGGGCTGGAGATTCCGGCCGAGACCGAGGGCGACGCGGCGGCCCGCCTGCGCATCCGCTTCGCGGAGATGGCGGAGAGCGCCCGGCTCATCCAGCGCCTGCTTGCCGATCTGCCGGAAAGCCCCATCGCCACGCCACCGCCCGCCGGAAGCGGGGAAGGCTGCGGCGTGGCCGAGAGTTTCCGTGGTCCGGTGTGGACCTGGATGCAGCTCGAGTCCGGCATGATCGCCGATGCCTTCGTGGCCGATCCGAGCGCGCCGCACTGGCCCCTGCTGGAACACGCGGCCCGCGGCGGCATCGTGGCGGATTTCCCGCTGATCGAACGCTCGATCAACGCCTCCTGTTCCGGAGTGGATTTATGACCGTCCTGCGCAACCTCGCCCGAAACCTGCTGCCGCCGCCGCCGCCCGCCCGCGCCAGCAGTCCCGAAACGGTCGCGCTGCTGCGCGCCCGGCTGCGGGAGGCGGCGCAGCGGCGGCTGGGCCGCAGCCTTGCCATCCGTCACGTGGCCTCGGGAAGCTGCAATGCCTGCGAACTGGAACTGCGCGCCACCCGCAACCTGATCCACGATCTCACCCAGTACGGTCTCGATTTCACGCCAAGTCCGCGCCACGCCGATGTGCTGCTCCTAACCGGCGTTGCCGGCTGCAACATGCGCGAGGCGGTGCTGCGAACCCGTGAGGCGATGCCCGACCCGGTGCTGGTGGTCGCCATCGGCGACTGCGCGGCGGATGGCGGCGTGTTCAAGGGCTCGCCCGCCATTGCCGGCGGCGCCGATGCGCTCCTCCCCGTGGACCTGCTCGTCCCCGGCTGCCCGCCGCCGCCCTGGCAGATCGTCGAGGGGCTGCTCGCCCTGATCGAGGCGCATGGACAAACGCGGTAGCCTTGAACCGCTCAGCGCTTCCCGTCGATGCGCACGCCCGGATGGAAATACCCGTAGATTTGCCGCGCCGTCGCCTGGCTGATCCCAGCCACCGCTTCCAGCTCTTTCAGTCCCGCCGCCTTGACCCCGCGCGCCGAGCCGAAATGCATCAGCAGCGCGCGCTTGCGCGCGGCGCCGATGCCGGGAACCTCGTCCAGCTCGCTCATCGAGATTTTCTTGCCGCGGCCATGCCGGTGCGTGGCGATGGCGAAACGATGCGCCTCGTCGCGCAGCCGTTGCAGGAAATACAGCACCGGATCGCGCGGCGGCAGCTGGAAGGCCGGGCCTTCCGCCACATGAAACCACTCCCGCCCGGCGTCACGGTCCGGCCCCTTGGCGATGGCCACCAGCGGGATATCGGAAAGGCCCAGTTCCTCCATCACGGCGCTGGCCGCGGAGCGCTGGCCGGCGCCGCCGTCAATGAGCACGAGATCCGGCCAGTTCCCGCCATCGCGGGAGGCATCCTCGGCTAGCGCGCGGGTGAAGCGGCGGAGCAGAACCTCGCGCATCATGGCGAAATCGTCGCCCGGCGCGATCGGCCCCTTGATGGCGAATTTCCGGTAGGCGGATCTGTTCAGCCCCTCCGGCCCGGCCACCACCATCACCCCATAGGCGGAGGTGCCCATGATGTGGGAATTGTCGTAAATCTCGATCCGGCGCGGCGGTTCCGGCAGGTGGAACAATTCGCCCACCGCCGCCAGAAGCTTGGCTTGTCCCGCGGTTTCGGCAAGGCGGCGCTCCAGCGCCTCCCGCGCGTTGGTCCGGGCATGCTGCACCACGTCGCTCTTCTCCCCGCGCTGCGGCACGTGCAGGGATATCTTCCGCGCGGCCTGCAGGCTCAGCGCCTCGGCCAGCAGTTCCTGTTCCTCCGGCGCGTGGCTGAGCAGAATGAGCGGCGGCGGGGGCTTGTCGTCGTAGAACTGCGCGATGAAGGCGCTCATCACCCGCCCCGGCTCCTCGTCCTTCCCATGCGCCGGAAAGAAGCTGCGATTGCCGTTGTTGCGGCCGCCCCGGATGAAGAACACCTGGATGCAGCTCTGCCCCGCCTCCTGATGCAGGGCGATGACATCCGCGTCTTCCAGGCTCGCCGGGTTGATCACATCGCCGGCCTGGATATGGGCGAGGCCGCGAATCCGGTCCCGCAGGGCGGCGGCCCGCTCGAATTCCAGCGCGTCGGAAGCCGCCGCCATTTCCGCCGCCAGATCCTTCTGGACCGCGCCCCCCTTGCCCGAAAGGAACGATTTGGCCTGGGCAACGAGATGCGCGTAATCCGCCTCGGAAATCCGCCCCGTGCAGGGCGCCGAGCAGCGCTTGATCTGGTACAGCAGGCAGGGCCGCGTGCGGTTGGCGAACACCGTGTCCGGACAGGTCCGCAGCAGGAACACGCGCTGTAGCGCCTGCACGGTCTGGTTGACCGACCAGGCGGAGGCGAACGGCCCCCAATAGCTGCCCTTGGCGATCCGCGCGCCGCGATGCTTGGCAATACGCGGGAAGGGATGCTCCTCGGTGAGCATCAGCCAGGGATAGGATTTGTCGTCCCGCAGGAGAATGTTGAAGCGGGGCTTCAACCGCTTGATCAGGTTGGCCTCGAGCAGCAGGGCCTCGGCCTCCGTATGGGTGGTGATGATCTCCAGGCTGGCGGTTTCCCGGACCATCCGGCGCAGCCGTTCCGGCAGGCGGGACGGCAGGGCATAGGCGCTTACCCGCTTCTTGAGATTGCGGGCCTTGCCGACATAGAGCGCCTCGTTCCGCGCATCCAGCATGCGGTAGACACCGGGGCTCGCCGGCATCGTGAGCAGCGCCGCGTCGATGACCGGAACGCCGCCCGCCCCGGAAACAGACTCTTCAGCCATGTGCGTGAGCCTGTGGATAATTTTGTGGGGAACCCGGTTTCGAGAGGCCCATGCAGCCGATTCCAGCAAAACGGCAAATTAGGTGAACAATCGGACAGATTTTCATCAACTCGCTGATTTTATTGGTATTTTAATATGACATTAATGTCATAAACCGCCAGGCAATATATCGAAAACAGCGCTATATCCCTGAGTTTTTCCGAAGTGGACAACTAAACCCGCCGTTCCACCTCGATCCCTGCCGAGGCTGCCTCGGGAAACACGTCCAGCTTCTCCACCCGCACCCGCGCGATCCGGACGCGGGTATCGGCAAGGCAGGCTTCCGCCAGGCGTTCGGCCATGGTTTCCAGCAGTTGCACATGGCCGGCCGCGACGATGTCCCGCACCCGGTTCACCATCGCCTCATAATCCACCACGCGGGAGAGGTCGTCATGGCCGACCCGTGGACGGGAGAGGTGATGACCCGCCGCATCGTCCACAATGGCGAGATCGAGATTGATCCGTACCCGCTGCGGCGCCGCGCGTTCGTGCCGGTGAACGCCGATCGAGGCATTCAGCACGAGGTCCCGGATGAACATGTGGCGCGTCGCGCGCGCGGCGTCGGCAAAACGGGCGTACTCCATGCGCCCATATCTGCGCCCAACCCCCTCCTTGCGCAACCGCGAAGCGGTGGCATGGCTTTCGCCAGCGGGCGGTTTCGAATAAAACGCGCCAATCCCAATCCCATGGACCGTGAGGCTCTCTTGAATTTGCGGAACCCGGCTATCCTTCGCTTCGCGCTGCTGGCCGTATTTCTGTGGGGGGCGGGTGCGTCGCCGCTGCCGGCAGCAGAAACGGAGGTGACCGTGGCGCATCCCTGGATGCGCTATCTGCTGCCGAGCCTGCCCGCCGCGGGCTACATGGTGCTGCGCAATTCCGGAGAGGACGACGCGGTGCTGACCGGCGCCACCTCCCCCGCTTGCGGGATGCTGAGCCTGCACGAAAGCAAGGAGGAAAGCGGCATGGCGATGATGATGAGCGAGCCCAGCATCCCGATCCCGGCGCATGGTAGCGTGAACTTCGCGCCCGGCGGCTACCATCTGATGTGCATGCGGCCCAGGATGCGGGCGGGCGGCAGCGTCCCGGTCACGCTGATTTTTCAGGATGGCCAGCGGCTCACCACGGTAATGCCGGTCTACGGCCCGAACGGCGCGCCATGAAGCGGCTGCTCCTGCTCTGTTTCCTGCCGGCCGCCGCTTTCGCGCAAACGCCGGATGGCAAGCAGATTTTTCTGCATGGCAACGCCAATGGCGCCATGCCCTGCGCCGCCTGCCATGGCAGCCAGGCGCAAGGCAACCCCGCCACCGGCGCGCCCCGGCTGGCCGGGCGGCCGGAGGCCGGCATCATCGCGGATCTGAAGGACTTCGCGGCAGGCGGGGGCGATAGCACGACCATGCAGTTCATTGCCCAGGCACTGAGCCCTCAGGAAATGGCGGCGGTCGCGGCGTATCTCGCTAGCCTGCCGAAATAATGCCGGTCAGCCGCTCGAACCAGGAAAGCCGCGCCCGCCCGCGAACGACATTCGCGAGATCGGCGGAGATTCCGGAAATATCCGGCCGCGCGGTGTCCAGCCCGGCAATCAGGAATCGCGCCCGGCCTTCGCCATCGAACACATAAACCGCGGCGGAATGGGTCACCTCATAGGGTGTGCGCGCGGTGGGTTTCGTCACCGAGAAAACCACCCGATACCGCCGGGCGAGCGAAAAAAGCTGCTCTGCATTGCCGCGCAGCCCGATGACATTCGGGCCGAACAAGGCGGTATATTGCGCCAGCGCCGCCGGTGTGTCCCGGTCCGGATCCACCGTGACGAACAGGAACACGACCTGCGAGGCAAGCGGTCCGAGGCGGTGGAAAATCCGGTCCGCGTTATATAGCGTCGTGGGGCAGATATCCGGGCAGTTCGTATAGCCGAAATAGAGCAAGACCGTCTTGCCGCGAAAATCCGCTGCCTTGGCCGGCTTGCCGGTCTGAACATCCTGCATGGTGAAAGCGAGCGGCGGCACCAGGCCGGCGATGCTGACATCCTGCGGCGATAAAGGATGCCGGCAGGCCGCCAGAAAAAGGAACAGGAGCGGCACCAGGCTTCGAGGCATGCGGCTTTCTGCGCCCGGCCCCGGGGGCAGCGCAATAGCCGTCCCGGCGCGCGGGGCGGCGGGAAAAACGCTTTGTTACATATCGGCCGCCATTTCCGTTACATTCGCCGCCCATATCCGCTCCACCGCCGCATGAGCCGGCGATTTTGCTATCGGGAGAATGAGCAATGGAGCGGTTGGCAAGCGGTCGGGAATCGCCTACCAAGCTATTGATTGAACGCGTGATTCCCGTTTTCAGGAGGCTGCTGGTTGCGATCCTGTGCGCCGTGGTGCTTTCGGGCTGCGTCGTGGAGCCCGGTCCCTATCGCGCCTATTGGGTGCCGGCCCATTACGGACCCTATGGAGGCTGGCATCCGGGCCATTGGGCCTGATGCCAGCCGCCCGATAATCGAAGCTAAGAGGAACGAGACTTCCGTATAGCAAGGAGAAAAATACATGCGTGGGTTGCACGGAAAATCGCGCATATTCGCGGCCGGGGTGGCGGCGTTGCTGGCTTCGGCGGCACCGGCCTTTGCCGCGCGCTGGATCCCCGGCCATTACGCACCCAACGGCGTCTGGCATCCCGGTCATTGGGTAGGACGGCCGGATGTCTGGGTTTCCGGACATTACGGTCCGGGCGGCGTCTGGCATCCCGGCCACTGGGTCGGCGGATATGGCCCGCCACCCGGCCCATACGAGGCGCCGCCCGGACCGCCGCCCGTCGGCTATCATTGGCTGCCGGGCTTTTACGGGCCAAACGGCGTCTGGCATGGGGGCCGGTGGGTGCTGAACTGAACCTCGGGAACACTCCCGGATCGCACCATCGCGCCTTCGCCGGGCTTTTCTGGTCCGCGCGGGCGCGTCAGTCGTCGCGGTGGATACGCTCCATGCGCTCATGCCGTTCCTGGGCTTCGATGGACAAGGTCGCGATAGGCCGCGCCTCCAGCCGGCGCAGGCCGATCGGCTCACCGGTCTCCTCGCAATATCCGTAGGTTCCGGCCTCGATCCTGGCCAGCGCCTGGTCGATCTTACCGACCAGCTTGCGGGCGCGGTCGCGGGTGCGCAGCTCCAGCGCCCGGTCGGTCTCAACGCTCGCGCGGTCGGTGATGTCGGGTTCCATGATCCCGCCTTCGGAGAGCGAGGCGAGCGTACCGTTGGCCTCCTTCACCAGATCGGCCCGCCAGCGCAGCAGCTTCTGCCGGAAATACTCGATCTGAAGCGGATTCATGAACGCCTCGTCGTCCGAAGGTCGGTAATCGGGAGGAAGAGAAATGAGCATGCCGGCGCTATCCCCTTGACTTCGAACAGGCAGATCAAGGACCGACCGCCTCTTCTTTCTCGCCGGGCTTATAGCGATGCGAAAAGGTCGCGCCAAGGCCGTAACCTTGACGGAGAGCGGCGAGGTTTCAGCCGGTTTCCACGCCCCGGCGGAGCAGTTCCACCCGGGCGCGCAGGCGGATGGCGGAAAGAATCTGCGCGAGCACCGGATCGCTCACCGGAGGCGTGCTGGCGGCCAGCCGCGCCAGGCTTGAAATGCCCGGCTCCGCTTGCTCCGGCGCGCCCAGCAGCTCCTGCTGAAGCTGCCGCATGGCATTCAACAGTGCCGCGCCGTGGCGCTGTCCCTTGCGGTTGCGGGCCGTCTCGGTTTCCGCTTCCTGGAGCGCGAGCATTCCCGCCAGCGCGGCCGGCTCCGCCGCCGGCACCGGCGCCGCCTCCGCCGCCTTCGCCTCTCCCGTAACGCTGAACCCGCCGGCTGTGGCGGGTTGCGTCCGGCCGGGCGTCACCGCTGCGCCGGGGCCGACGCCGCTCACCCGGCTCATGCGCCGGCACCTCGCCGCGCGGTGCATTCTGCCGCGTGGCACCGGCAGATTCTGCCGGCCGCCGCCCCGAAGACCCCATCTGCTTTCAAGCTTTTCCCCGGCATTACCAAATACTCCGATTGGCACGGCATTTGCGTTTGCTGGCCATGTGAGCCGAACATGTCCCAAACTCCTTAACCAAATGCTCCTCCCGCATCTGCGCCGGGCCATCTGCCTTGCCTTGGGGCTGGCGTTGCTGGCCATGCTCATGGCCGGCGGCGCCTCCGCCCAGGTACGGATCAAGGACATCACCGATGTCGAGGGCATCCGGGACAATCAGCTCATCGGCTACGGCCTGGTGGTCGGCCTCAACAACACCGGCGACAGCCTGCAGAA
>JAJYAF010000086.1 GCA_021779655.1 Pseudomonadota bacterium | reverse complement strand
CGCGGTCTTTTCCGGCCTCGCCCGTCTGCTCGCCGCCCTGGGGGTCGAGGGCCTGGCGCTTCCCGCCTTCATCAGATGGGAACTCGACCTGCTGCGCGAGCTCGGCTTCGGCCTCGATCTCGCGAGCCCCGCCGGCGCCAACGATCGCCCCGAATTCGTCTCACCCGGCAGCGGCCGCGCGGTGCCGCCCTCAGCCATAGGCGGGCGGCCGGAATCCTTGCTGAGACTCCCGCTGTTCCTTATCGCGGAAGCCGAAGCTGGCGGCGCCGATTGCCTCGCCGGCCTGGAACTGACCGGCCATTTCCTGGCGCGGGATGTGTTCGGCGCCCGCCACCGCCCTCTTCCGCCGGCGCGCCGGCAGCTATATGAGCTGGTCCGGACCAGGCTGGAAGACCGAACATGCCGATCGATATGAGCGCCGGGCGGATTGAAGACGCTCCGCTCGCCGAGGCGCTCTCCGAGCGCTATCTCGCCTACGCGCTTTCCACCATCATGGCGCGCTCCCTGCCGGATGTTCGGGACGGGCTCAAGCCCGTTCACCGGCGCCTGCTCTATGCCATGCACCAGCTTCGGCTCGATCCGCAATCCGGTTTCAAAAAATGCGCCCGCGTGGTCGGCGACGTGATGGGCAAGTTCCATCCGCACGGCGATTCATCGATTTATGAGGCCCTGGTCCGGCTCGCCCAGGAATTCTCCTCGCGCTACCCGCTGATCGAGGGCCAGGGAAATTTCGGCAATATCGACGGCGATAATGCCGCGGCCATGCGCTATACCGAATCCCGGCTCACCGAAATCGCCGGATTCCTGCTCCGGGGCATCGAGGAGAACGCCGTCGATTTCCGCCCGACCTACGACGGAACGGAGACCGAGCCTTCCGTTCTGCCCGGGGCGTTTCCCAACCTGCTTGCCAACGGCGCCTCGGGTATCGCCGGCGGCATGGCAACCGCCATTCCCCCGCACAATGCCGCGGAGATCTGTGCCGCGGCGATCCATCTCATCGGCCAGCCAGATGCCGATACCCCGGCGCTGCTCAAGCATATGCCCGGCCCGGATTTTCCAACCGGCGGGGAGATCGTGGAAGACGCCGGGACCCTGCGCCAGGCCTATGAAACCGGACGCGGCTCCCTGCGTCTCAGGGCGCGCTGGCGGCGCGAGGAGCAGAAGCACGGCGGCTTTGTTCTCGTGGTTACGGAAATCCCCTATCAGGTCCAGAAATCCCGCCTGATCGAGCAGATCGCGCAACTGCTGCTGGAGAAAAAACTCCCGTTGCTTGGCGATATTCGCGACGAATCGGCCGAGACCATCCGGATCGTGCTGGAGCCGAAATCCCGCACCGTGGACCCCGACATGCTGATGGCCTCGCTGTTCCGGGCCACCGCGCTCGAAACCCGCTTTGCCATGAACATGAACGTGCTCGACGCCGGCCGCACCCCGCGTGTCATGGGCCTGAAAAGCCTGCTGCGCGCCTGGCTCGATCACCGCCACGAAGTGCTCGTCCGCCGCGCCAATCACCGGCTGGAAGCGATCGCCCGGCGCCTTGAGATTCTCAACGGCTATCTCCTGGTCTTCGCGAATATCGACGAGGTCATCCGCATCATCCGCAACGAGGATGAGCCCAAGCCGGTCCTGATCCGCGCCTTCACGCTTACCGAGATCCAGGCGGAGGCGATTCTGAACATGCGGCTGCGCGCCTTGCGCAAGCTGGAAGAAATGGAAATCCGCCGCGAGCACAAGCAGCTCTCTGCCGAGCAGAAAAAGCTGCAAGGGCTGCTGCGGGATCAAGCCAGGCGCTGGGATGAGATCCGCAACGAAATCGCCGAAATCCAGGCGAAGGTCACGGCCGGCCCCTGGGGCTCCCGCCGCACCATTATCGGCACCGCGGCGCCCATGCCGGAAATCCCCATCGAGGCGTTCGTGGAGCGCGAGCCCCTTACCACGATTCTTTCGCAGAAAGGCTGGATACGCGCGCAAAAGGGGCATCTGGGCGAGCCGCTGGAACTCAAATTCAAGGAAGGCGACCGGCTGGCTTTTCTGATTCGTTGCCTGTCCACCGACCGGCTGGCTCTGTTTGCCACCAACGGGCGCGTCTATACGGTAAAGCCTGCCGATCTGCCGCGCGGCCGCGGTGACGGCCAGGCCATTCGCGTGCTGCTCGAGCTGTCGAATGAAGACGGCATCGTCGATCTTTTCGTTCCGGACCCGACATGCAATTATCTCATCGCCGTGAATAGCGGCCGGGGCTTTATTATTCCAGGGGCCGAACTTTCCTCCGAAAGGCGGGCCGGCAAGCAGATCATCACGCTGAAACCGGGTGAGGAGTTCGCCCGCTGCGTTCCCGCCAGGGGCGATCACGTCGCGATCATCGGCCAGAACCGGAAGCTGCTCGTCTTTCCCTTGAATGAGGTTCCGGAGATGGCGAAAGGGGCGGGCGTTACCTTGCAGAAATACAAGGATGGCGGCATGGCGGACCTCAAGGTCTTCACCCTCGCCTCGGGTCTCAGCTGGAAATCCGGGGAACGGATGCGTACCGAAACCCGGCTGCAGGATTGGCTCGGCCACCGTGGTCAAACCGGCCGGCTGCCGCCAAATGGCTTTCCAAGATCGGGCAGGTTCGAGTAAGCACGGCTCGCCATACGCATCATGCGCGAAGGAAGGGTCATGAACCGCATTACCGGAATCATCGAAGCCACGCTTTTCGCCGCGCGCTGGCTGATGGTTCCCATCTATCTCGCCATGATCGTGCTGCTCGGCATGCTGGTTTTCTTCTTTCTTGCGGACATCATCCATGCTCTGCCGACGCTGCCGGGAATGTCCGAGAAAGGTCTCATCATTCTCACCCTTTCGCTGATCGACCTATCGCTGGTCGCCAACCTGGTCATTCTGGTCATTCTCTCGGGCTATGAAAACTTCGTCTCGCGCGCCGATCTCCCAACTTCCGGAAACCGGCCTGACTGGCTGAACCGGATCGACTTCACCGGCCTCAAGCTCAAGCTCATCGGCTCCATTACAATCATCGCCGCCGTGCATATCCTGAGCGGCTTTCTGGAAGGCGGGCCGCAGGCCAACGCGTTTCTCGGCTGGCAAGTCGCGATCCTGCTGGTCTTCGGCCTGCTCGGCCTCTTGTTTGCCTTGACCGAGCGTCTAGGCGGTGACGACCCCTGATTTATGCCAGCGCCTTGCGCCGCGCCGGCGGTCAGGCGGAGAGAAGCAGGATTTGCGGCATGTCGGTCGCGGCGAGTTGCAAACGGAGTGTATCGCCCGCGCCGGATTTGGCGGTCGGCGCGGAAGAGCTGTCGCTCACCGGATCGTAACAGGTGGCGGCGAAGCCGCCAATGCCCGGCGCGGCAATTTCGATCGCGAGGTCTTGCGGCTCCAGCGGCACGCGGATATCGCGCGTCATGACATAATAGACGACCGCAAAACGTGTCGCCGATACCTGGATCGGCAGCAGAACCAGGGAATCGGCCGCTGTCATGTCCGGCAGGTTCGGGGTTCCGTTCCCGGCAAACAGCACCTTGCCGGACGGGTTGCGCAACGCCGTTACCTTCAGCGCGGCACGCGGCGGCGCCATACCGGCTTCGGCCCCGCCGCTAATCGCCGCCAGTGCCCGGGCCAGCGCCAGCAGGGGCGCGCTCGGCGTTGTCATCGTCTGCGGGTCAACCAGGCCGAGGCCTCCCGGCTTGGCGAATGCCTGGAACATATAGATGCGCTCGACGCCGATATTCAGATAAAAGAACACGCAGCGCAGCGTGAAGGCGGTCATCAGCCGGCTGACCTCCGAAGGCTCGGTTACATGAACTTGCGGCGGCGCGCAGCCCAGCTCGGTTATCCACACCGCCACCGGGTCTGGCCTGCCGTTGATGATACGCGCGAGCCTGCCATGCGCCACGCCGTAGATCATGTTGGTCTGATCGCTGACATCGCGGCAAAGCGTTTCGGTCTGGATCACATTGGCGAAATATTCCGGAAAGAAGCATGTGTAGGCCGGCACGAATTCTGTCTTCTGGCCGAAGGCATCGAGTGCCACGATATGCGGCCCGCCCGGGTTTTTGGGAAAATCGAGCGCCGGCGGATAAGGGTGCTTGCTGATCGCGTCAATTCCAGCCGGCTCCTGGGATGAGGCGATAAACGGCGTGGTGTTTGCGAAACCATCGGTGATCCGCATGCCGGGATATCTCCCCACCGCGGCCCGAAGATGTTGCGCCGTTCGCATCACGATATCGTGATAGATGGTCTGTGAATCGTAATGGATCAGCGGAGCGCTGTAATATTTGTTAATCAGGAGAAAGTCGGAGCCGAACGACAGCTCGTTCCAGATCTCCAGGTCGAAGCCGCAATCGGCCTGGCCTTCCGTGCCCAGGGCGGATAGCGCGGTTTCACAGACGATATCCACATAGCGCAGCCAGCCTTGCATGGTCTCTCTGTTGCCCGGTGATCCGGGCTCGGAGAACGGCGCGTAATGCAGGGTGACGAAAGGCAGGCTGGTGCCCCTGGCGAGGGGTGCGGGCAACGGTTTGGAGAGCTGTACTTCCTGCCCATTGATTCCCGTCACCAGCATGGGGGCCATTTTGCTGTTGCCGATACGCTGGGGCCCGCTGCGGCCCGGCACCAGCCCGTTCGTTGAAACCAGCATGATCGAGCGCGCGCCGGCCGGCGCATCGGCGGCAAGCTGTACCTGGAGCGGGGTGAACGGACAAGGCGAGCCATCATTGGCGTTGAGCAGTATGAGCGGCCGCAAGCCCGCCATTTTGAGCCGGGAAAGAAAGCCCTTGACCTCCGCCTCATTGACCAGATGCGTCTCGGTTCCGGAGTCCACCATCGTCCAGGAGAATTCCGTTCGCGCCAGCCGGAAACCGTGCTGGTAGAGCATGTCGAGCGCAGCTTGCGGCGCAGCGAAGCCGCCGATCACGATACCGATGCCTGCCGCCATTTCGGCCGCCGACCGGGTTTGGCACAGCGGGCGCCAGGGCTGCAGCCATTGCGAGGAAAAGCCGAACGGAATGGAGGTGATCGGCGCCGGAAAGCCGGCTGGCGCGGTATCCAGGCCGCTTGCATCGGCCTTGGCCAGTCCGGGGGGCAACGCAAGGCCGCCGGCAGCGCTCGCCATCAGGGTTCGACGTGAGATCGCCATGTGGTTTCTCCGGGTGGTGGTTGGGGTGACCACGGTTTTACCATCGCGGCTTCTGTTGCAATGCGATATAGTTTACGGAAGAGCGCATGTCATCGGGAAATAATGAATGAAGAAAGCGTTAATAACAGGGGTTACGGGCCAGGACGGCGCCTATCTGTCGCAGTTTCTGCTGGGCCAGGGCTATCATGTCATCGGCATGCTGCGCCGCTCGGCCTCCTCGGATGTCGTCGGCGCCAGGCTCCGCTGGCTCGGGATTCTGGACCAGGTGGAAATGGTGGATGGCAACCTGACCGATCTCTCGGCGCTGATCCGCATCATGGCCGATCACAGGCCGGACGAGGTCTACAACCTCGCCGCGCAGAGTTTCGTCGCCACGTCCTGGCAGCAGCCGCTGCTGACCGGCCAGGTTACCGGCATCGGCGCCGCCAACCTGCTGGAGGCGGTTCGCATCGTCCGGCCGGAAGCGCGGTTCTACCAGGCTTCCTCCTCGGAAATGTATGGCAAGATCCAGCAGGAGCGGCAGTCGGAAAACACCCCCTTCTATCCGCGCTCACCCTATGCGGTGGCCAAGCTCTACAGCCATTGGATGACCGTGAACTACCGGGAGAGCTTCGGCCTGCACGCCTCTTCCGGCATTCTTTTCAATCACGAAAGCCCGTTGCGCGGCATCGAGTTCGTGACGCGGCGCATTACCGACGGTGTTGCGCGCATCAAGCTCGGCCTGGCCGATGAATTGCCGCTCGGCAATCTCGATGCCATGCGCGACTGGGGCCATGCGAAGGATTATGTGCGGGCGATGTGGCTGATGCTGCAGCAGGATGTCGCGGATGACTATGTCATCGCCACCGGGGTGACCACCAGCGTGCGGCAGTTCTGCGAGCTTGCCTTCGCGCATGCCGGACTCGACGCCGCTGCTTACGTGAAAGTGGATCCCAGGCGTATGCGGCCGGCGGAGGTGGATGTTCTCCTGGGCGATGCCGCCAAGGCACGCCGGCGGCTTGGCTGGGAGCCGGAGATATCCCTGCCGGAACTGGTGGCCGAGATGGTGGATGCCGATCTCGCCCGGCACCGCGCCCTGCTCTGAAAATGTCTCCCGGCCAAATCCTCATCACCGGCGCGGAAGGCTTTGTCGGCGGACATCTTTTGCCGGTTCTGAAGAGCGCCTTTCCCGAGGCGAAGATCATCGGCACCGCGCGCGGCACGGAAACCGGCGAGCGGCTGGACATCACGGATCGGCGGCAGGTGCTGGAGGTTTTCTCCCGGTTCCAGCCCGATGCCTGCATCCATCTGGCGGCGATCGCGGCGGTCGGCGCCGCCCGCTCCAGCCCCGCGCGGGCATGGGATGTCAATCTGCACGGCACGTTGAACCTCGCCGATGCGATCCTGGCGGCGGCACCGCGATGCCGGCTGGTCTACATCTCCAGCGCCGAATGTTACGGCGCGACCTTCAAATCGGCTGTGCCGGTGCGAGAGGATGCGGCCCTGGCGCCAATGAACCTCTACGCCGCGACCAAGGCGGCGGCGGAACTGGCGCTCGGCGCCCTGGCGGGGGAGGGGCTGCGCGTGCTGCGGTTGCGCCCGTTCAACCATACCGGCCCCGGCCAAGGCGAGGATTTCGTGGTGCCGGCTTTCGCCGGGCAGATCGCCCGAATTGAAGCCGGGCTCATGCCGCCTGAAATGGCCGTGGGCGCGCTCGAACCGGAACGGGATTTTCTCGACATCCGGGACGTCTGCCGCGCCTATGCGGCCGCGCTCGCGCGGTTCGACGAACTGCCCAACAACCAGGTGATCAATATCGGCAGCGGCAGCAGCGTGAAGATCGGCACGATCCTGCAAATGCTGCTGGCGCAATCGCCGGCACGCATCGCGGTGCGCCAGGACCCGGCGCGGTTGCGCCCGGTCGAGATCGAACGCACCGCGGGTGACGGCGCGCGCGCAAGGGAGCTTCTGGGCTGGCAGCCGCGCCATGCGCTTGCCGACACACTCGAATCCGTGCTGGCCTTCGCCCGCCGGCGTTACGCGGGTTGAAGGGCGCTAGGTTCAAGCCGGAGCCTATATTCCAAACGATACAAGGATGGTCATTTGAGGATTGCAATCATTGGTGGTGGCTATGTCGGGCTCGTCTCCGGCGCCTGTTTCGCCGAGTTCGGCGTGGAAGTCGCCGTGTTCGAGGCCGATCCGGCCAGGAGGGCGATGCTGCTTGCCGGGGAAATCCCGATCTACGAGCCCGGCCTGGACCGGCTGGTCGCAGACAATCTAGCCGCGCACCGGCTGCAATTTCCGACGACGTTGGCGGAAGGGATCGCCGAGGCGGAAGCGATTTTCATTGCCGTCGGCACGCCGGCCCGGCGCGGCGATGGCCATGCCGATCTCACCTATGTTTTCGCCGCCGTGGAGCAGGTGGTGCGGGCGCTCGACCATCCGGCCATTCTCGTCACGAAATCCACCGTGCCGGTCGGCACCGGGCGGAAAATCGCGGAACTCGCCCGCCGTCTGCGCCCGGACCTCGCCATTGAGGTCGCCTCCAATCCGGAATTCCTGCGCGAGGGGAGCGCCATCGCCGATTTCATGCGGCCGGACCGGGTGGTGGTGGGCGCGGAAAGCGCCCGCGCGCGGGAGGTGCTGCAACGGCTCTACCGGCCGCTCTACCTGATCGAGACGCCGATCGTGTTCACCGGGCTGGAGACCGCGGAGCTGATCAAATACGCCGCCAACGGCTTCCTTG
>JAJYAF010000085.1 GCA_021779655.1 Pseudomonadota bacterium | reverse complement strand
CTGGGATCCTTCGCGCATGAGCGAAGATGCCAGACTTTCCCTGAACATGTTCTAAACAAAACCGAGCCAAGCCATGAGCACCACCACCACCCCGCCCGTCCGGCCGCGCCGCGAACTCCCGCCCCTGATGCAGCTTACCGAAGCGGCGGCGGAGCGCCTGCGTGCCCTTTATGCCGGCTCGGCGGAGGGGAGGCTTTTGCGCATCTCCGTCGGCAGCAAGGGCTGCTCCGGGCTCTCCTACGACATGAACTGGGTGGAGGCGCCCACGCCCCAGGACGAGGTGGTGAACGCCCATGGCCTCACCCTTCTTGTGGATCGCAAGGCGAGCCTGTTTCTGATCGGCACCACGATGGACTACAAAACGGACAAGCTGACCTCCGGCTTTACCTTTGAAAACCCGAACGAGAAAGGCCGTTGCGGCTGCGGCGAAAGCTTCCACGTCTGAGTGGCATCGGCGCCTGCAAGCGCAAGCGTTGCTTCTTGAAAAAGCGTTGTAAGTGTGCTATATGATTGTTGCCTGAGGCGCCTCGTAGGAGGGCTTTAGGCCTTTCGTTCAAGGAAGCCAGCCGGACGGTGGTTTCCATTATTTGACCTTGCTATGTTATTCAGGAGGTTCTGAACCATGTCCTATGATTTTTCTCCATTGTTCCGCACCGCTATCGGCTTCGACAGGCTTGCCCGTCTCGTGGACACCTTGCCCGATAACGCCACCGCCTCCTATCCGCCCTATAACATCGAGAAGACAGGGGAGGATTCCTACCGCCTCACGCTCGCCGTTGCCGGGTTTTCAGCCGACGATATCGAGCTGACGGTCAAGGAAAATACGCTCATCGTTTCGGGCCGGGTGATGAATGAGAACGCTAAAGGCGAGTACTTGCATCGCGGCATTGCCGCGCGTGCCTTCACCCGCCGCTTCGTACTGGCCGACCATATGAATGTGGAAGGCGCGGACATCGCCAACGGCCTGCTGCATGTAACAATCCGGCGCGTGATACCGGAGGCGCTCAAGCCCCGCCGGATCGAGATCTCCACGCAGGCCCGTCAGCCGGGGACGATCGAGGCGGGCGTGGCTCCGCGGATGAGCCAAGCCGCCTGACGCTGCCTGGCCGATCCTAACACTAACATTGGGGCGAGGGGTGGCTTGCGCTGCCCCTTTCCATTTGCGCTTCCCCCTTTACGGCGATTTTTATGGCGGCCTTTGTAATTCCCGCCCCAGCAGGACAGGAATCACCAGCAGCGTCATGCCCGCCCTGGTCACCGTTAGCGCCGGCGCGGGACCCAGCGATTTGAAAAACGGCCGATATTTTTGGGCTACAAGGGTTAGATCTCCCGGCATGACCAGGATCAGGATGTCCCGCCCGAGCAGGCTTTCGGGAGGCACGGAAATCCCGAATTGGTGCGGCTCAGGCCCGAAAACCGTAACCGGAATTTGGCCCCGCGTGGCGTAGCCGATTTTCCCGGCATCGTACCAGCGAAGCGCCGCGACCGCGACATGAGGATTGTTCAGCATGCCGCGCGCCGCCAGTTCGCCGCGTATGGAATCCCAGTCCACGGCCTGCAGCAGGGGCGATTTGCCTGGCGGAAAGGCAAGGCTGAGTTGCGGGACCACCGAAAACCCCACCACCCCGATCATCAGCAAGGCTGACGCAGCGAGCAGGCAGCCGGTTGAAATCGCAACCGCGTGTAGCCGGCGGGCCGCACTGCCCGTGAGCCTTGACGCCCAGTCACCCAGCAGCGGAAAAAGCATCAAATAGCCGGGCGCTGCCCAGTGGTAGAGAATACGCGCCGAACTCCACAGCCCGATGATGGCAAAAACCAGCACCGGAAACACCGCCAGCATGGCCAGAAGCCAGCTACGCCGGTCGCTTCGACCCCTCCGCAGCGCGCCGATCAGAGCGATTACCAGTGGCAGCCAGATCCAGGGCAGCACGAACAAGGCCTCGCCACCCCAGATGACAAGCGGCGCCAGCGGATGCAGCCGTGGGCCGCCAGCGGCCCGCCCGCCCTGATAATGGAAGGATTGCCAGCCATGCGCGGCATTCCATCCCACGGCCGGCAGGAATATCAGCACCGCGATGACCGCCGCGAGCCAGGGCTGAAAGCTGCGCAGCTGCCGGCGCGAGGCGGGGTCTGTTAACATAAATAACAAGGCGCCAGCCAGCGTGAGAGCGGCGTTATATTTGCTGAGCAGGGCAAGCCCCGCGCAGATGCCGGCAACCACCCACCAGCCGGTGCTGGGCGGGGCTTGCCCTGGCCCGAGCCCAAGGGCGCGAGTAAGCGCGTAGGCGGTGGCGAGCAGGGCGGCGTCGAGCGGCCCGTCCGGCAGCACCCAGCAGCCGAAGGCAAGCGAAAACATCGGAGAGAGGGTATAGCCCACCACAGCCCAGAACCCGGCTCTCCCGCCATAGAGCCGCGCGGTGAGCGCATAGAGCAAGGCGGAGGTGACGGCGGCAAGCAGCACGAAGGGCAGCCGCACCACGATTGGCAGCATGCTGCCGAACAGGCGGCGGCTGCCAAGCTCCAGCCACCAGGAGGCGAGCGGGTGATCGAAATAAGAGGCGGCAAACCGGTTGGACGCCGCCACCATGTAGCTTTCATCGATCCCGAGCCCGGTGCTACCGGCAATGGCCAGCCGAAACAGGCTGGCGAGCGCGATCACATAAAAGGTGCCGCGCCCCGCGGAAATTTCCTTGCACCGAGAAACCATGCACGGTGCATGGCCCGCCGGCAGAGGCCGGTCAATGCACCGGCCGCGCGGGCATCGCTTCGCAAGTTCGGCGAGCGCAAGCGCGGCCCAACGCCCGCATGAGTTGGACACGCCGAAACCTGAGTCTGACCCAAGGCCACCTGTAAGCTAAATGAATGTTACGACAGGAATCGATATTCTGGTGATCTGTGGTTGAATTGTGGCACGCTCTCCACGAAATTGTACCTCGTACGGAACGGAAACGACAACCCGTTTTGGCAAAATAGCGGCAAAGCCAGCGCAACATAGTGGCAGAGCCAGCGTGGCGCCCAATAACGCCCGAGGAGGGGCGAGGACGATGAGTTTTCTTGAACGGCCGAAAGCCCGCTTCGACAGCATCGCCTCCATCCTTGCGGCATCTGCGCCGGCGTACAGCTCGCGTGCGCTACCGCCCGGCTGCATGCAGTGCGGTAGGCTACTCGTCGGTGCCGACCGGAGGAGAAACAGGTTTTCCGGGAAATGCCATAGCTGCGAATGCTGGGTTTCCGATGAAGATGAGGCGTTCGAGGACGGGGGATACTGACAGCGAAGCTGGGCTTTTCCGTATTTCCCCGCCAGCGCCCTGTGGCGGTACAATCCCGATGGCTTGACCGGAACGGTCATGGAATTTTTTCCGGACCGGCGGTACCATGCGCTCTTGAGAATCGAATCCGGCGTTTTCCCTCGAACCGAGGAGCCATGAGCCATGACCAGCCGCGTCATTCCCGTTCCCTCCTTCGTTCTGATTGTGTTCGGCGCCACGGGCGATCTCTGCCGCCGTAAGCTGCTGCCCGCCTTGTTTGCCCGAGACCTGGCCGGCCAGCTGCCGGAGGAAGCGACGGTTTTCGGCGTTTCCCGTGGTCCGTTTTCGCAGGCCGAATTCAAGATCCTTGCCCGCAGCGCGATTGTTGATCATGCCGCGGCCGCGGATATCGGGGAATCGAAGCTGGAACGCTTTCTCTCTCGGCTGCGTTATCTCGCCGTGGATGCGGAACGCTCCGATGGCTGGCCGGAGCTTGCCGCCGCGCTACAACCGTACCGGGACCGCATCACTGTGTTCTATCTGGCGACTGCGCCGGAATTATTCGGGCCGATCTGCAAGCATATCAAGACGTTCGGCATGGACTATGAGAACGCGCGCATCGTGGTGGAAAAGCCGATCGGCAAGACGCTGGAATCCGCACGGCGCGTGAACGAAGCCGTGGGAGCCGTGTTCCCTGAGGACCGGGTTTACCGGATCGACCATTACCTGGGAAAAGAGGCTGTTCAGAACCTGATGGCGCTGCGCTTCGCCAATGGATTGTTCGAGCCGATTTGGAATGCCGCCCGTATCGACCATGTACAGATCACCGTGGCGGAAACTCTGGGCCTTGAGGGCAGGGCAGCCTATTACGACACCGCCGGCGCCCTGCGTGACATGGTGCAGAACCATATGTTGCAACTGCTCTGCCTGGTGGCGATGGAACCCCCGGCGAAGCTGAACGCCGACGCGGTGCGCGACGAGAAATTGAAGGTGCTGCGGGCGCTGAAGCCGATTGGCGATCCGCTGTCCATGCATGAAGTCGTTCGCGGCCAGTACCGCGCGGGTGCCTGCGCCGGCGTGGCGGTGCCGGGTTATCTTGAGGAATTGGGGAAGGAGAATAGTGCCACCGAGACCTTCGTCGCTCTGCGGGCGGAGATTCTCAACTGGCGCTGGGCCGGCGCGCCTTTCTATTTGCGCACGGGCAAGCGGCTGGCGGAGCGGGTTTCGGAGATCGTGATCGCCTTCCGGCCGATCCCCCATTCCATGTTCCCTGCCTCCGCCGGGCCGATTTCCCCCAATCGCCTGGTGATCCGGCTGCAACCCGATGAAGGCGTGAAGCTCTGGCTGATGATCAAGGATCCCGGCCCCGGCGGCATGCGCCTGCGCGAGGTGCCGCTGGATATGAGTTTCGCGGCGGCATTCGGCATTCGCAACCCCGATGCCTATGAGCGGCTGGTTCTCGACGTGGTGCGTGGCGACCAGACGCTGTTCATGCGGCGGGACGAGGTGGAAGCGGCCTGGGCATGGATAGACCCGATCCTGCAAGCCTGGGACAACGCAGCGGAGCCTCCGAAACCGTACACCGCGGGCACCTGGGGGCCTTCTGCCGCCATTGCGCTGATCGAGCGCGACGGCCGCACCTGGGCGGATGGCGGCACATGATCCGCGAGTTCGCAGATCCCCTGGTGCTGGCGGAAGCGCTTGCCGCGGATACCGCACGGGCCATCCGTGGCCGGCTGCGGCAAACGGCCGATACGGCGATCGCGCTTTCCGGCGGGGAAACGCCGGCGAAATTCATGGAAGCGCTATCCCGGCAGAGCCTCCCCTGGCGCGATGTTATCGTTACGTTGGTGGATGATCGCTGGGTCGAACCCGGCTCGCCCCGATCCAACGCCCGGCTGGTGCGCGAGCATCTGCTCCATCACGAGGCCGCCGCGGCCCGGTTCGTCCCGCTGGTCAATGACGCACCGACGCCGGAAGAGGGCCGGGAGGCGGTGGAACGTGCCATCGCGGCGCTGCCCCGGCCGTTTGCCGCCGTGATCCTGGGAATGGGCAATGACGGCCATACCGCCTCCTTCTTCCCTGGTGGCGACCGTCTGGCGCAGGCTCTTCATCCGGCAGGCCGGCTTGTGGAGACCATGCGGGCGGCAGCCGCCATCGAGCCGCGAATCACCCTTACGTTGCCCGTCATCCTTGGCGCGGAGATGGTTGCGCTCCATATCGAAGGCGCTGAGAAGCGGAAGGTGCTGGAAGCGGCCTTGGAAGAGGGGGCGCCGGAGAATCTACCGATTTGCGCCGTGCTGAGGCGAAAGCCCGCTCCCGATATTTTCTGGTGCCCTTGATGGTTCATTTCCCACGGACCAAGGCAGGATGCAGTATGAAGAGCAATGCACCTGACCATCACCGGGCGCGTTCAGGGCGTTGGGGGCGGGGTTGGTGCATCAGGCAAATCTGTGTCACCTCCGCAACGGCCGCGCTTCCCCGCCGCGCGCGTAGGCTTTCGTTATGGCGCGGAGCGTAGGAGCGCTGGCTTGATCTGCTTGTCCAGACGCATGCCGTTCGGATCAAGGCCCCGCAGGCGCCGCCAAAGCACCTGCAGGTTCATCCGGTTTACGACCACGATGAAGACCTTGCGAAAACGCCCTGGCGGACAAGCAATCGGATTGACGGCATGCCAGGAATGTTCGGTGCGCTTGAAAATGAAGCTTTGATTGCCGATCAAGACTGAGGCCGCTACCTCCCGCAACGCGCCAAAAGCCGGTGCGCTGCGGGAATCGAGCTTGCCCTCGTCATCCAGCACCAGCGTTTGACCGCCCCAGCCGGGCTCCCAGTCCTCCTCGGTATTCAAATAGAAAATATGCGAACCGATCTTGCGGCTGACATCGGTGTGCGGGGAAACGGAGGCACCTTCCGGCGTGAGATGCCAGTGCATGGAAAGGGAGAGCCGCCCGGGGCCAAGCCCATAAATCCGTTGCAGAAATCTCGCATAGGCATCGCCCTGCAGCTCGGCAAGGAAGCCCCGCCACGCGACGGGAAGCTCCGGTTCAAGCCCGGGGTAATAATGCAGGGCATAGCGGTCGTGGCTCTGCTGGCCATAGCCCCGCTGTTGACCGAAATCCGCATGGAAAAGTTCAGCACGCGGCAGTTCCGCCGTTAATTGCCCGAAGGCTTCAGGGCGGATAACGCCCTGCACGGCAAGCCAGGGGTAAGGCTTCGTGGCAAGAAATTCCGAAGCCCGACCTTCAAGCTCCGCCAGGCGATTGTCATCGAGGAAGATCATTCGTGCTCTCGTAGCGCAATCCGGATTGATGCGGAAGGCGCGCAACAGTATGATACCCGAGTATGGTGCCCGCGAAATACTGTCCGCGGACTGGCTGCCACGGGCTTTTGAAATACCGCGTCGCCCCTGCGGGGCGGAGGCAAAGACAATCCGTAGCTCCCGTGATGGCATGGAATTTGCTTAACAAAAGCTTGTGAAAATCCAGACCCCACCCCCCTCCGCTCCGCTACTGGCCGGCTATGCGCCCGGCCCCTTCTTCTGTGAAATGACCAGCAACCCGGCCAGCATCCCGGTTCGGGAGAAGCTTGACTGCCTCAATGTCGATGCGCTGCGCCGGCGCGCCGCGGCCGCCGAGGCGGAGATGCACAATCTCGGTATCACTTTCACGGTCTTCAACGAGCGGGAGACCATCGACCGCATTCTGCCCTTCGATGTGCTGCCGCGGGTGATGGGCGGCGCCGAGTGGGCGCATGTCGAGCGCGGCGTGATCCAGCGCGTCCAGGCGATCAATCTGCTCCTTCACGATCTCTATCATGAACAGCGAATCCTGCGCGACGGCGTGATCCCGCGCGAACTGATCGAGTCCAACCACTGTTTCCGCCACCAGGTCATGGGGGGGCTTGAACTGCCTCATGGAACCTATGTCACGGTCGCCGGCATCGACCTGGTACGCGACGAGAACGGGGCCTACCGGGTGCTTGAAGACAATGTGCGCACGCCGTCGGGTGTAAGCTACGTGGTTGAAAACCGTTTGATGATGCAGCGCAGTTTCCCCGACCTTTTGGATGCCGTGCAACTCCGCCCGGTGGAAAATTACGGTCTTCAGCTCCGCGCCGCCCTGGCGGAACTTTGTCCGGAGCGGGGGAGCGATTGCAGCATCGTCCTGCTCTCGGCCGGCATCTATAACTCCGCTTTCTTCGAGCATGTTTTTCTCGCGCGCGAGATGGGCGTTCCGCTGGTCGAGGGAAGCGATCTCGTGGTGGTCGATGACCGGGTATGGATGCGCACCACCGGCGGTCTTGCCCGTGTCGATGTCATCTACCGCCGGATCGACGACGATTTCCTCGATCCTGAAGCCTTCAGACCCGACAGTCTCATCGGTGTTCCCGGCCTGATGCGCGCGTATCGCGCGGGAAAGGTGGCCATTGCCAACGCAATCGGCACGGGCGTTGCCGACGACAAGGCGGTCTACGCCTATATCCCGCGGGTGATCCGCTATTATCTGGGCGAGGATCCGGTACTGCCCAACGTGGAGACCAATATCTGCCGCGAGCCGGAGGCGTTGCGCTATACGCTGGATCATCTCGCCGAACTCGTCGTCAAGCCGGTTGGCGAGGCCGGAGGTTATGGCATCACCATCGGCCCGCGCGCCAGCGCCGCCGAGC
>JAJYAF010000084.1 GCA_021779655.1 Pseudomonadota bacterium | reverse complement strand
TGGCACGGACAGGCTCCTGAACGCGCTGGCCGCGCATCATCGTTACCGCGGGCCGCTCGTGGTGATCGATTTCGGAACTGCCACGACTTTCGACGTGGTGGATGCCAGTGGCGCGTATGTAGGTGGCGCCATTGCGCCTGGCATCAATCTTTCCATGGAGGCTCTCCACCAGGCGGCGGCGCAATTGCCGCGCATCGGTATCGGCCGCCCGCAATCCGTAATCGGCCGCTCCACCATTCCGGCCATGCGGTCAGGCATCTACTGGGGCTATGTCGGGCTGATCGAAGGGCTGCATGTCCGGATCGAGGCCGAATTAGGGATGCCACTGAAAGCCATCGCCACCGGCGGACTGGCGCCGCTTTTCGCGGAAGGCTCCATGAAACTTTCCATCATCGACCCTGATCTGACGCTCGACGGACTGCGCCTGCTCTCGCTGCGCAACAAAGCTCCCGCGCTGGCGCATGACCGGGCACGGTTTGCCGAACCGGAATGAGAATACGCTTTCATTGAAAAGCCCCCCCTGGGGCTTTTGCCACCGTAGCCGTGAATTCCTACATCCCGGTCTGCCTTCCTTTTCCCGTTCTGGAGTTTTGCATTCATGGCTCTATCCGCCGGCGTCTCGCCGGAAGACAAGTTGGACGAAAGCGGTTTTCTGTATGTCCCGCTTGGCGGCACCGGCGAAATCGGGATGAATTTCAACCTGTATGGCTGCGATGGCCTCTGGCTGGCAGTCGATTGCGGTATGGGCTTCGCGGGCCCGGAAAATCCGGAAACGGAACTTCTGCTGGCCGATCCGGCCTTCATCGCGGCGCGGCGGGAGGCGCTGCGTGGGCTGGTGATCACGCATGGGCATGAAGACCATATCGGCGGTGTCGCCCGGCTATGGCCGCAGTTGCGCTGCCCTGTATATGCCACGCCGTTCGCCGCCGCCGTTCTGCGCCGCAAGCTGGACGAGGCCGGACTTGGGCGGGAGGTGAAACTGCACATCCTGCCGCCGGGAGGCGCGTTCGAAATCGCGCCGTTCTCGCTGCGCTTCATCAGAATGGCGCACTCCACGCCGGAGGCGCAGTCCCTGGTGATCACCACCCAGTACGGCACCATACTGCATACCGGCGATTGGAAGTTCGACCCGTATCCGGAAGTTGGCGCCAAGACGGATGAAGCCGCGCTGGCCGGGCTGGGCGACGCGGGCGTTCTGGCCATGATCTCCGATTCCACCAATGCGGCGGTGGAGCAGCCTTCCGGTTCCGAGCGAGATGTGAAGAAAAGTCTGAGTGCCCTGATCACGGACCTGCCGGGCCGTATCGCGGTGACCTGTTTTGCGAGCAATATCGCAAGGGTGGCAAGCGTGATTTCGGCCGCCGCGGCGGCCGGACGGCATGTCGCGCTCATCGGCCGCAGCCTTGGCAATTATGTCGCCGCCGCGCAGGAAGCTGGCTATTTGCGAGACGTACCGGAATTCGTGCCCGAAGAAGACCTGGGCATGATTCCTGAGGAAAATCTGCTTCTGCTGGTGACTGGCAGCCAGGGGGAGCCGCGCTCTGCCCTCGCCCGGATCGCGGCGGATACACACCGTTATGCCGCGCTGGGGCCGGGGGATACGGTCATTTTTTCCTCCCGCGTGATTCCCGGCAATGAGCGCGCGATCGACGCGGTGCAGGATGCGCTGGTGCGCCGGGGCGTGCAGGTGATCACCGACGAGGACGAGCTCACGCATGTTTCCGGCCACCCGCCGCGGGACGATCTATGCCGGCTCTACAAGCTGGTGCGGCCGAAGCATCTCATTCCCACGCATGGGGAATGGCGCCATCTCTCCGCTCAGGCGGAATTGGCCAGGCAAGAGGGACTTGCCCCGATCCTGCTGGAAAACGGCGATGCATTGCGTTTGGCCCCAGGCCGGCCGGAGATTGTCGGCCATGTTGTCACGGGCCGGCTGGCGGTGGATGGCAATAAGGTCCTGGCCCTCAAGGGCGCGGTGATGGGTGCCAGGCGGCGCATGCTGTTCAACGGTGTAGTGCTGGGCAGCGCGGCTTTCGATGCCGCCGGCCGCTTGGTGGGCGGCGCCAGAATCGCCGCGCCGGGCCTGTTCGAGGATGGCGATCCCCTACAACGTG
Organism: Pseudomonadota bacterium; assembly: GCA_021779655.1. The sequence continues at coordinate 5,824 of JAJYAF010000084.1, read as the reverse complement.
AAGTAGAAACGGCGTTTCGTGAACGGCTGGAGGAACTGCCCGGCGATACCCGCAGGGATGATTCGGCGCTTGATCTCGCGGGGCGAACGATTCTGCGCAAAATCGTCGGGAGCCGGTTCGGCAAACGGCCAATCGTGGAAGTGCATATGTTGCGGCTGAAATGAAGGATTGCTGCGAATATCACCCGGCGTTTGAGCGAAAGTTAGGCAAGTAGGATATAAAACATTCAAAACCAATTTAATTGGCCAAAAATAATGCGATTCATGGGTTATTTTCGCTTTACTTTGCGAATGTTGCAGTGCACCCTAAGACATAGGATGAAGCTGGATTTTTCATCCTGCCGTGTGACTGGTGTTTCCTCCCCTACCTTGACCCGCCGGCGGAAAGGCCGGCGGGTCTCTTTCCTCTGATCATGACGTCCCCTGATGTCGTGGGGTTGCGGCGGGAAATCGTTGATCTCACGATCTGCCGGGCGCTGTTCGCCGCCTGGGTGTTTGCCTATCACGTGGATCTGCATGCGCATTTTTCCGGCGCCGCGCCGGTTATGCACGGCTATCTCGGGGTGGATGGATTTTTCATCCTTTCGGGGTTGATCCTGGCCTGCGCGCATCCGGAGCTTGCATCTTCGCCGCGGGCGGCGGGGCGCTTCTGGGTCAGGCGGTTGGCACGAATCTATCCCGTGCACCTCGCGGTGATTCTGCTGCTTTGCGCCGTGGTCGGGATCGGATTCACGCTTGGGCTGACCCCGCGTGACCCCGGGCGGTTCACGTTGCCGTCGCTCGTCGAAAACCTGCTGCTGATTCACGGTTGGGGGTTCACGAGCGAACTTGCCTGGAATTATCCTTCCTGGTCCATCAGCACCGAGTGGGCGGGCTATCTGCTATTTCCCGCGCTCTGGTTCGGCATCGCGCGGCTGCCGGGCGGGCTGGCGGCCGGGCTGCTGGCGCTCTGCCTGCCCGTGCTCGGCATTGTCGATCTTCGCTGCCACGGGCTGAACCTCACTTTCGCATGGTCGCTGTTGCGGTTCTTTCCGGAGTTCATCGCCGGCATTGCCACCGCCCGCCTGCTGTCTGTCCTGGCGCGGCCCATGCTGCCGGAAACGCTGGCGGGCCTTGGCGTTTTGACCATTCTGGCCGCGCTGCTCCTGGCGCCGGATGTTTGCGTCGTGGTGGGGCTTTGGGCCGTGCTGACCGGGCTTGCCGCGCGGGCCGCCGGCGCTAAGCCCGGGCTGCTGCCCCTGGCCTCGCCCCTGCGCTTCCTGGGCCAGCTTTCCTATGCGTTTTATATGAGCTTCGGCACGGTCGAGCTGTTTCTTGCGCAGCTTGGCCGCCATCGGGCCTGGGACCCGGCGGCGCATAAGCTGGTCTATGCCGGATCCATGACGGGGCTGACCTTTCTACTCGCGTTGTCGCTGCATAACCTGGTCGAAAAGCCCGCGCGCGCCTGGATCGACCGGCGGTTCGCCGGCGGAAAAGCGCCGGTTGCATTCGAGCGGAACCGGCTCAAGCTATGATCCTGGCCGGTCATGCATCCGGTGGGATGAGTGAACAATTCCCTCTGTGCCGTATATTGCCCTAGCCGCGCGGAAAATCCGCCTGTAAGCAGCTTTGCGTTCTCGTGAAGGTATAAGATGCGCCTTTCCCACAGCCTGATCCCGACCTTGAAGGAAACGCCGGCGGAAGCCCAGATCGTCTCGCACCGGCTGATGCTGCGCGCGGGTCTGGTGCGGCAGATGGCCTCGGGTATCTATGCCTGGCTGCCGGCGGGGTTCCGAGTATTGAGGAAGATCGCCGATATCGTGCGGCAGGAGCAGGATGCCTGCGGCGCGCAGGAAATGCTCATGCCGACGATCCAGAGCGCGGATTTATGGCGGGAGAGCGGGCGCTACGAGGCCTATGGCAAGGAGATGCTGCGCATAACCGATCGGCATGAGCGCGAATTGCTGTTCGGCCCCACCAACGAGGAAATGGTCACCGCGATCATGCGGGACGCCGCCAGAAGCTATCGCGATCTGCCGCAGATTCTCTACCACATCCAGTGGAAATTCCGCGACGAGGTGCGCCCGCGCTTTGGCGTGCTGCGCGGGCGCGAATTCCTGATGAAGGATGCCTATAGTTTCGATCTGAATTACGAGGGCGCCTATCTCAGCTATCGCAAGATGATGCTGGCCTATATGCGGACTTTCCAGCGCATCGGCATTACCGCCATTCCCATGCGGGCGGATACCGGACAGATCGGTGGCGATCTTTCTCACGAATTTCACGTGCTGGCGCCAACCGGCGAGAGCGGGGTGTTCTACGACGCGGCTTTTGAGTCCGGAAACGCGCTTGGCACGAGCTATGATGTCGCATCTGTCGATGCGTTCTATGCGAACGCCACCGGTATCTACGCCGCGACCGATGAAAAGCATGACCCCGCCGCTTGGGCGCAACTGCCCCAGGAGCGGCGGCGCGAGGGCAGGGGGATCGAGGTCGGCCAGATTTTTTATTTCGGCAGAAAATACAGCGAAGCCATGGGGTTCAGCCTCGCCGGGCCGGATGGCGCGCGGCTGTTTCCGGAAATGGGAAGCTATGGCATCGGTGTTTCCCGCCTGGTCGGCGCCGTCATCGAGGCACGGCATGACGAGGCGGGCATCATCTGGCCGGACGCCATCGCGCCGTTTCGTGCCGGCCTGCTCAATCTGCGCCAGGGCGATGCCTCGACCGATCTGATCTGCGAACAGATCTACGCGCGCCTTGGCGCCGAATGCCTGTATGACGACCGCGAGGAACGTGCTGGGGTGAAATTCGCCGAGGCTGATCTGATGGGGCATCCCTGGGCGATCATCGTGGGGCCGCGCGGCGCGGCGGCTGGCAAGGTGGAATTGAAACGCCGCGCCACGGGCGAGCGGATGGAGCTTGAGGTCGGGCAGGCGCTGGCCAAGGTTCTTACCTGATGTTCAATGCCTTCGAGCGCAAGATCGCGCTGCGCTATCTGCGCGCCCGGCGGGGCGAACGCTTCGTTTCGATCATCGCCATATTCTCCTTGATCGGCATCGCGCTGGGCGTTGCCACGCTCATCATCGTGATGAGCGTGATGAACGGGTTCCGGGAGGAACTGCTTTCGCAGATCCTCGGCTTGAACGGCGATATCGCAGTTTACGGCGCGGGCCAGCCCCTGGTGAATTACGATTCTATTTCGCAACGGATTGCCGCTGTCAAGGGAGTTACTGCGGCTTTTCCCGTCGTGCAGGGCGAGGTTCTGATGTCCGGTCCCCAAGGCGGGGCCTTGGGCGGCATCGCGCGCGGCATCACCCCGCAGGCGCTGCACCAGCTCCCCACGGTGGCAAACCATGTGATCGCCGGCAATCTCGACGATCTCTCGCAGGACGGCACCATTGCGGTTGGCGAAGGATTGGCCACGCAGCTCGGTCTTTTCCCAGGTTCGTCCATGCAGCTGATCCTGCCGCAAGGCAAGCCGACCGTGATCGGCACGATCCCGAGTATCGAGACCTTCCGGGTCGTGGCGATTTTCCGCACCGGGATGCAGCAATACGATTCGAGCTTCGTATTCATCCCCCTGCAATCGGCGCAAACGCTGTTTCAACAGCCGGACGCGGCAACACAAATTCAGGTTTATGTTGCCGATCCGGACCATGACGATGCCATCAAGCGGCAGATCGCGGCCATGCTGTCCGACATTCCGATAAACATTCAGGACTGGCGGCAGAGTAACGACAGCTTCCTGGCAGCGGTAACGGTGGAAGGGAACGTGATGTTCCTGATCCTGACACTGATTATTCTGGTCGCGGCATTCAACGTGATTTCCTCGCTCATCATGATGGTGAAGGACAAGACCGGAGATATCGCGATCTTGCGTACCGTTGGCGCGTCTTCCGGAGCGGTGCTGCGGATATTTTTGATGTGCGGGGCATCGGTTGGCATCCTCGGCACGTTGATAGGCTTCGCGCTCGGCACGGTTTTCTGCATCTATATCGACGATATCCGGCTGTTCATCCAGAACCTCACCGGCACGCGGCTCTTCGACCCGACCGTGTACTACCTGGAACAGTTACCCGCGCGGCTCGTGTGGGGCCAGGTCGCGGAAGTCATCGTGATGTCGTTGGTTCTATCGCTGCTCGCCACGATCTATCCAAGCTGGCGCGCGGCGCGGATCGATCCGGTTGAGGCGCTGCGCCGTGAGTGAGATTCTGCGGCTCTCCGGCATTTCCCGGGTATATAAAACCGGAGGTGAATCGCTGACTGTGCTGAACGGCGCCAGCCTTGGCTTGAACCGGGGAGAAATCGTGGCACTGGTCGCACCTTCGGGCGCGGGCAAATCCACCTTGCTGCACCTCGCCGGCCTGTTGGAGAGACCGGACGCGGGAGCGGTAATCATCAACGGCACAGATGCCGGGGCGCAGGGAGACAGGGAGAGAACCGCGATCCGGCTGCGCACGATCGGCTTCGTGTACCAGTTTCATCACCTGCTGCCGGAGTTCACGGCGCTTGAGAATGTTGCCATTCCCCAAATGGTCGCCGGTGTCAGGGAAGCGCAGGCGAACCGGCGCGGGATGGAACTGCTGGAGCGGCTTAATCTCGCCGCGCGCGCGCAGCATCTGCCGGGCAAGCTTTCAGGCGGTGAGCAGCAGCGGGTGGCAATCGCCCGGGCGCTGGCCAACCGGCCATCCTTGCTGCTCGCGGACGAACCGACGGGGAATCTCGATGTCGCCACGGCGGATGTGGTGTTTTCGGAACTGCTGCGGATCGTGCGCGCGGAAAACCTGGCCGCCTTGATCGCCACACATAACCCGGAGCTGGCAAGCCGGATGGACCGGCGGATCACGCTGCGCGACGGCAAGCTCTACAGCGCATAGCTATGGGCCGCAGCAAAGCAACGCCCGGAGACAGGTTTTCTGGCCAGGGCCACCCTTCCGGCGCGCCTGCCCGGCCGGCGTGCTACATTCCAATCGCGCGGCGATAAACGTCCAGAAGCGTTTCCTGCTCCTCCACGTCAGCCGGTTCCTGCTTACGCAGGCGGATAAGCTGACGCAGCACCTTGATATCGAACCCCGCAGATTTCGCTTCGGCGTATATGTCCTTGATGTCGGAGCCGAGCGCCTTGCGCTCTTCCTCCAGCCGTTCAATCCGCTCCACGATGCTCTTCAAACGCTCGCCTGCGATATTGCTCGGTTTGCTCTCGGTTGCATCCAGCGCCATGGTTCATCCTTCTTCGACAGGCGGAGCGCTTAAGGCGCTATGCCGGCCTGGTCAATGACCGGCCTCAGGGCCGATTCCTGGATTGGTCATGGTGCGACATCCAGTTTGCCTCCATATAGGCAATGTGCCGGAAGACATCGCGAAATTTCTCCGCTCGGTATTCGATGCCGCGGTTGCCGCCGCTTCTCCGGCGATGGTGCTGAAGCAGTATTTGCCTGAGCCCGCGATGGGCCGCAACGTGGTGGTGGGAGGTGGCAAGGCGGCTGCCGCCATGGCGGCGGCACTGGAGGCTGCTTGGCCGGACGTGCCGCTCGAAGGCGTGGTTGTCACCCGCTATGGCCATGCCGTGCCCACCCGCCGGATCAAGGTCATGGAGGCCGCGCACCCCGTGCCGGATGCCGCCAGCGAAGCCGGAGCCCGCGCGGTCATGCGGGCGGTTTCCGGCTTGACGGAGGCCGATCAGGTGATCGCCCTGATTTCTGGCGGCGCCTCGTCGCTGCTTGCCCTTCCGGCACCGGGCCTGACGCTAGCCGACAAGCAGTTCATGACGAAAGCCCTGCTTGCCTCGGGCGCGCCGATCGGCACGATAAAACGTATCCGCAAGGCGCTCTCCGGTATCAAGGGCG
>JAJYAF010000083.1 GCA_021779655.1 Pseudomonadota bacterium | reverse complement strand
GTGATCGGCATGGCGCCGGATCTGGTCTGGCGCTGCGATAAGGGCGTTGCCTCGATCAACCGGGATGCGGATACCGCGCCCGACGCCTTCGTGCCGGTGGATGAGCCGCCCTTGACGAACCTGCGCCGGCTGATCGCGCAGACCCGGCTCAATGTTCCGGAGGGGTTGCCGCCGATGACCGGCGGGCTGTCCGGCTATCTCGGCTACGACATGGTGCGGCTGATGGAAACACTGCCGGACGCCAATCCGGACGTTCTCCATATCCCCGATGCCATCTTAACGCGCCCCGGCCTCTACGCCATTTTCGACAGCGTGACCGACGAACTGACCCTGGCGGCGCCGGTCTATCCGCGCCCCGGCGTCAGCGCCGCGCAAGCCCATGCGGCGGCAGAGCGCCGGCTGGATGAAGCGGCCAAGGCGCTGGACCGGCCGGTGCCGCGCCTGAAGCTGCCCGCCCACCTGCCGGCGCCCGAGCAGAAATCCAACATGACCAAGGCTGAATTTCTCGAAATGGTGGCGCGGGCGAAGGAATATATCGTCGCGGGCGATGTGTTCCAGGTGGTGCCGAGCCAGCGTTTCGAGGCGCCGTTCCCGCTGCCGCCTTTCGCACTCTACCGCTCCCTGCGGCGGATCAACCCGGCGCCGTTCCTGTTCTATCTCGATTTCGGCGATTTCGCCGCCGTGGGCTCCAGCCCCGAAATTCTCGTGCGGCTGCGCGATGGGGTCGTCACCATCCGGCCTTTGGCCGGCACCCGCCGCCGGGGCGCGACCCGGGCCGAGGACGAGGCGCTGGAGGCGGAGCTGCTGGCCGATCCGAAGGAACGGGCGGAGCATCTCATGCTGCTCGATCTCGGCCGGAACGATGTCGGCCGGGTGGCGGAGATCGGCTCCGTGAAAGTGGTGGAAAGTTTTGCCATCGAACGGTTCAGCCATGTCATGCACATCTCCTCCACCGTCGAAGGGCGGATCAGGCCGGGGCTCGATGCGCTGGACGCGCTGATGGCGGGGTTTCCCGCGGGCACGCTCTCCGGCGCGCCGAAGGTGCGGGCCATGGAGATCATCGACGTGCTGGAGCCCTCGCGGCGCGGGCTTTATGCCGGCTGTATCGGCTATTTCGCCGCCAACGGCACCATGGATACCTGCATCGGGCTGCGCACGGCGCTGGTGAAGGATGGCGTGATGTATGTCCAGGCGGGCGTGGGCGTGGTTGCCGATTCCGATCCGGAAGCGGAATATGCCGAAAGCATGCAGAAGGCACGCGCCTTGTTCCGCGCCGCGGAAGACGCGGTGCGCTACGCCGATCGGGAGCCTCCGTCATGATCCTGCTGATCGACAATTACGACAGTTTCACCTTCAACCTCGTGCATTTCCTGGGCGATCTCGGCGCCGAATGTATCGTCAAGCGTAACGATGCGCTGAGCCCGCAAGAGGCGCTGGCGATGCGGCCGGAGGCGATCGTGCTCTCGCCTGGCCCATGCACGCCGAACGAAGCCGGCATCTGCCTGGATCTGATCGGTCAGGCGGCCGGCAGACTGCCGATCCTGGGCGTTTGCCTCGGGCATCAGGCGATCGGCCAGGCGTTCGGCGGCAAGGTCGTCCGCGCGCCGCAGCCGGTGCATGGCAAGACAAGCCCGATCCATCATGGCGGCAGCGATATTTTCGCCGGCCTGCCGGACCCGTTCACCGCGACGCGCTATCATTCACTGATCATCGAAGCCGAAACGCTGCCCGAGTCGCTGGTGCCGACCGCGTGGGCGGAACACAACATCCTCATGGGCATGCGGCACAGATCCCTGCCCATCTTCGGCGTGCAGTTCCACCCCGAGAGCATCGCCACCAGCCACGGGCATGAGCTCCTCGGCAATTTCCTCGATATCGTGCGTGGCCGGAACGCGCCGTCGCGGGCGGCATGAACGCGCTGAAGCCGGTGCTGGCGCGCCTCGCGCGCGGCGAGCATTTGAGCGCGGCCGAGGCGGAGGCGGCGTTCGGCATCGTGATGGACGGCCGGGCGACGAGCGCGCAAATCGCCGCCATGCTGATGGCGATGCGCGTGCGGGGCGAGAGCATGGCGGAACTGACCGGCGCGGTGACAGCGCTGCGCAGCCGCATGGTGCGCGTGGAATTTCCCGGCCCCGCGATGGATGTGTGCGGCACCGGAGGCGATGGCGCGGCCAGCCTGAACATCTCGACCGCCGTTACCTTTGTCATGGTGGCCTGCGGCGTGAAGGTGGCCAAGCACGGCAACCGGGCGCTTTCCTCCAGGGCGGGCGGGGCGGATGTCCTGGCCGCGCTCGGCGTGGAAATCGAGCCCGAACTGGACCGGCTGCCGGCAATCCTCGCGGAGGCAGGCTGCGTTTTTCTCTTCGCCCCGCGGCATCACCCTGCGCTGCGCCATGCGGCGCAGGCCAGGGTGGAACTCGGCACCCGAACGATCCTGAACCTCGCCGGTCCGTTGGCGAACCCGGCGGGCGTGCGCCACCAGCTGATCGGCGTTTTCGATCCCCGATGGGGGCGGCCGGTGGCGGAGACACTGGCGGAACTCGGCACCGAATCCGCCTGGGTGGTATTCGGCAACGGGCTGGATGAGCTCACATTGGATGGAGAGAACCAGGTGGTGGCGCTCAAGGATGGAAAGATAGACATGTTCACCTTGCGCGCGGAGGACGCCGGTTTGCGCCGGGCACCGCATGCGGCGATCAAGGGCGGGGATGCCGCGCATAACGCAGCCGCGCTGCGCGCAATGCTGAGCGGCGAAAAAGGAGCCTATCGTGATACCACATTGCTTAATTCCGCCGCGGGATTGATCGTCGCCGGCAAAACCTTATCCTTGAGGGAAGGCGTTGCCATGGCGGCGGAAGCCGTGGATAGCGGCCGCGCGCTGGCGGCGCTGGCGGCGCTCGCCGCGGCTTCTCAAACTTCCCGGAAATCGGTTGCTTGAAATGGACGGCGGTTCAGCGGTGCGAGAAGATATGGTGCGAGAAGACATCCTGGCGAGGATCTGCGCCGATACCCAAGCGGAGACCGCGCGGCGGAAGCAGCAGATACCGCTTGAGGAAATCCGCCAGCATGCGTTGGATACGGAAAAGCCACGCGGCTTCGGCCGGGCACTGATGGACGCGGCCGCATCCGGCCGTGCCGGGCTGATCGCCGAAATCAAGAAGGCGTCCCCCTCCAGCGGCCTGATCCGGGCGGATTTCGATCCGGCGGAACTCGCGCGGGCCTATGCGCAGGGCGGCGCCGTATGTCTTTCCGTGCTTACCGACACGCCTTATTTCCAGGGAAGCAGCGCTGATCTGCGGAGCGCGAGGGCGGCAACGCCGTTGCCGGTGCTGCGCAAGGATTTCATCCTTGACCCTTGGCAGGTCTATGAAAGCCGGGCGATCGGCGCCGACTGCATTCTGCTGATCATGGCGGCACTGGAGGATGAACAGGCGCGGGACCTGGAAGAGCTGGCCCGGGCGCTGGACATGGATGTGCTGGCGGAAGTGCATGACGAAGCGGAACTGGAAAGAGCGCTTGGGCTGCGCACGCCGCTGCTTGGCATCAACAACCGTAATTTGAGAACCCTGGAAACCCGGCTGGAGACCACCGAGGCGCTCAGCACATCGGTGCCGCCGGATCGTTTCCTGGTTTCTGAATCGGGCATCAGGACCCAGGAAGACATCGCGCGGCTGCGGAAAGTCTGCGTGCAGGGGTTTCTCGTGGGCGAGTCGCTGATGCGCGAGCCGGATGTGAGCGGCGCGGTGCGCCGGCTGCTCGGCGGGATATGAGGGTATGCGAAGCCGGGCGCCGGGGTGAGGATGATCCGCCTGTAGGGCGGTGATTTGTAACGCTTGACGTGGCCTGGAGAACTAAACTAGAACATTCTGCGTTAGCGCTTTGTTCTTACCCGTTTCCGCAGATCGCAGATTGTTCGGAGGCCCGAATTGTTGACCCAGAAGCAGCATGAATTGCTGGTTTTCATCGGCAAGCATCTGCGCGAGACCGGGTGCTCGCCCAGCTTCGAGGAAATGAAGGTCGCGCTGGATCTGAAATCGAAATCCGGCATCCACCGGCTGATTTCGGCATTGGAGGAGCGGGGATTTCTGCGCCGGCACAAGCATCGGGCCCGGGCGCTTGAGGTGATACGGTTATCGGAGGATCTGATGACGCCGCAGCCGTCAGCCTTCGGCGGCCCGGAGAGGCAGCGGTTCGCGCCGAACGTGATCCAGGGGGATTTCTCCGGCAAGCTGCCGGGGGTGCGGGCCGCGAGTGCCGCGGGCGCGGTGCAGCTGCCGCTCTATGGCCGCATCGCCGCGGGCCAGCCGATCGAGGCGCTGAACGATCACACCGCCGAGGTGGAGGTGCCCGTGGCGCTGATCGGCAAGGGGGATCATTTCGCGCTTGAGGTGGAGGGCGATTCGATGATCGATGCCGGCATCCTTGAGGGCGACATGGTGGTGATCCGCAAGGGCGAGACGGCGGAGAACGGCCAGATCGTCGTCGCGCTGGTGGATGGCAACGAGGTGACATTGAAACGCCTGCGCCGGCGCGGCAATTCCATTGCGCTGGAACCTGCGAATATCCGTTATGAAACCAGGATTTTCCCGGCCGAACGGGTTAGCATTCAGGGGCGGCTCGTCGCCCTGCTGCGGAAATATTGATTTTTAACTTTCAGGCCGGTGAACCCGGCTCAAGGCAGGGGCAGGCGCCCGGCCCGGCCGGCAGATCGATCCAGGAGAGATGTCCGCCTTTGCCGGCGCCGGTATCCAGAAACACCGCAATGCCGCCTTGCCTGCCGGTTTTCACAAACGGGCGGCCGTCGGTGCTGCGCCGGTCGTGCCCGCAATAAAGGGTCATCCCTCGCGGCACGGCATCCACCCAGGCCAGCAGCCGCTCCGGCTTGCCGGCGCCGGTCACCCGCCCGGTGGTCTGGCCATAGATGGCCCGCGCCAGAAGGGGGCCCGCCCGGCCGGGCGGAAACGGCAAGGGCTTCGTTTGCAGCATGGCGGGGTGAAAACCGCCATGGACGAAAAAGCGGTCCCCTGCGGCAATCCAGGCGGGAGCGCGCAGGATTTCGGCCATCGTTCGCGCCCTGAGGTCAGGCGGGAGTTCGGAAATGGTGCGTTCGAGCGCCGCCTCGCGCCGGACGGCATCACCGCGCAGCGCCCGCAGCAGTTTGAACTCGTGGTTGCCGAGCAGGAAGAGGCCCCGGCCTTCGCCGATCAGCCCGAACAGGATGGCGAGCGCGCCGGGCGTGTCCGGTCCGTCATCCACCAGATCGCCGAGCTGAACGATGAAGCGATCGCCGGCGGTGGCGACGGCGCTGCGCAAGGCTTTGGAATCGCCATGGACATCACCGATCACGCGTAAGGGAAGGCCGGCCGGGATCATGGGCGCGGTTATCCCGGGTTTCATGGGGAAATTCAAACACGCCCTTCAAACCCTTGCTTCGGAAACCTTTACTTCAGGTTGCGCCGCTATATTGACCGAGGCTTTTTCGATTGCAAAGCTTTGTTCGCTGTGAATTTTTGCAAAAACCTCGCCGCAGAAACGTCCCCCATGCCATCCGGGACAATAGCGGCCGTGCCTGGCCCGCCGCCTGATCCGCCACGGAGGGAACAAGCATGAGCGGCAGCCTTTCGCTCAGCGGCACGACGGTGGAATTCGGCACGCTGCAAGCGCAGTCGCTCGATGTTGCGGGTACCGTCGTTCTGGCGGCGGGCGGGCAGGTGGCGGAGAGCCTGTCGATCGGCGCCCAGGGGCTAGTTGATTTCGCCCAGACCCTGGCTTTTGGCGGCGCCGCGCCGGCGCCCGGCCTGGCCGTGCTGAGCCTCGCCTCCGGCGCCGTGTTGGTCGGAGACGGCACGCTGCAAGCCGGCAATCTCGCCGTTCCCGGCCTGATCGAAGGGCCGGGAACGCTGTTCGCCCCCGGCGGCGGCACCTTGCAGGTGGATGCCGCCGGAATTACCGGCGCCGCGCTGAATGTGGGTGGCGGCGGCGTGCTGGTGCTGGCGCCGGAGGCCGGCTCGCTCGCCGTGGATGGTTCCGTCACCGTCGCCTTCGGCACGAATTACGGGGTGGTGCCCATCGCGGGCGGCTATGCCGATACCCTGGGTCAGGACGGCGGGGTGCTCGTGCTGGACGATCCGCGGGACTTCGCCGGCACGCTCTTGGGCTTCGCACCGGGAGACCGGCTGATTCTCCCCGGGCTCACGGACATTTCGGTTTCCGGTGTGGGCGGCCAATCGTTCACCATCACCGGCACGGACAGCGCGAACCAGCTTGAGAGCGCGACCTTCAACGCGGCGCTCCCCACGGGCGCGGTGCTGACCACCGGAACCGATGCGGCGGGCGATGCCGAGATCGGCCTGGCGCCCGCGGCGGCGGAATTTTTTCTCAATGGCGGGGCGCTCGGCTCGGCGGCAATCCAGGCCAGCGCCGGCGTCGGCCAGGCGCTGCCGGGGCTTGAACTCCTCCTCCCCGGCTGGACCGGGCAAAGCCTGACCGTGACCTTGCGCGTCGGGCAGGGCACGCTCGATTACGGCACGGTGGCGCCGGCGGCGGCGCTTACCCTCACCGCCGCCAGTCCGGCGGCGCTGAATGCCTTGCTCGCCGGCCTGGTGTACACCGCCGCCCTTTCCGCCGGCAGCGATCAGCTGACTTTGAGCGGCGGCGGGATTCTTTCCGGAATTTCCGCCGTCGCGGCGATCAGCGTCGCGCCGGGGGGCACGGTTTCAGGCTTTACGGTCCCCCCGACCGGGGAGCAGACGGTCCTGTTCACCGGCAACGAAGGGAACAATCTTATCACGCAGGCCGCCGCCCCCGGGGAGGTGGTCGTCACGAGCTTCACCGATTTCGCGGATCTGCTGGAGGCGGGCGGGATCGGCGGGACGGCGCTCGCCGTGGATGGCGGCGGCAGCGGTATTTTCGATGCCGCGGCCACGGTGCTTCTAAGCGGCGATGCGGTGATCGGCGATGCGAACGGGCCTGGCACACTCGCGGTGCTGACCCGTAATTTCACGATCCATGACGCCGGCGGCGGCGGAAATCTCGTGATCGGCGGCAGCGGCGCGGCGGCCGGCAGCCTTGTGGAAATTACCGGTGCCGCCAGCGTTGCGGGCGCCGTGCTGCTGGGGCCCGGGGCGGGGCTGCTGGAAGTGGCCGGCAGCCTGGCCGCCCAGGGCGCCACCATCGGCGCGGCCGGCACCCTGGTCGGCACCGGCAATGCGACGCTGGCGCTCGGTCTGGTCGCGGACGCCGGCACGGTGGAGCTTGACGATGCGGCGGCGGCCTCCGCGCAGCAGCTCGTGCTGGGCGGGTTGTTGGCATTGCAGGGCAGCAGCGCGCTGGCCGGGCTGAGCGGCGCGGTCATCGCTGCCGGCGGCTCGCTCGTCATCGGGACGGGTGCCACGTTCAGCGCCAATGGCCTGAACGCGCAGGGCGGCAGCGTGCTGGATCAGGGCACGGTACAAATTGCCGGCGCCCTGGTGTCGGATGCGCAGATCACGCTTGCCGGCGGCACGCTGGCGGCGGGCGCGGCGACCGTCGCCGGCGGCGGCACCCTGGCGGGCTTCGGCACGGTGGTCGCAAGCGGCGCGGGCGCCACGATCGGGTTGAGCGGCGGCGAGATCCTGGCCGAGGGCGGGCTGCTCGAACTGGACGGGCATGTCACGGTGAGCGGCGGAGCCAGCATTGTCATCACCGGGTCCTCGGCGCTCGCCTTGGCGGCAGCCGCCGGCGGGGCGATCAGCTTCTCAGGCGCCGGTGCCATGCTCACCATCACAAATCCAGCGGCGGAACTCAGCGCGGTCACCGGCATGGTGGCGGGCGATGTCATCGATCTTGTCGGCATCAACCCCGGCTATGTCAGCGATGCCGCCGGCACGCTCAGCATCCGGAATGGCGGCGGCCAGAGCCTGGGCGGCGAATTGCATGCCGTCGGCCCGGGCGCCGGCCAG
>JAJYAF010000082.1 GCA_021779655.1 Pseudomonadota bacterium | reverse complement strand
CCGCCAGCCTCGGCGCGCTCGGCTCGGGCGTGGCCGGGCCGGTTTCCGGCGGCGGCGGCCCAAGTTCCGCCAAATCCTCCCTGGCTTCGCCGATGCCGCGCTGCAACGCCTGCTCAAGCCATTTCCTGGCCTCTCGCGGGTCGGCCGGGCCCGCCAGTCCCTTGCGCAGATAGCGTCCCAGCATCAGCGCCGCCACGGGATGCCCAAGCTCGGCGGCGGCGCGGAACCAGGTGATGGCCACGGCGCGGTCGGTCGGGATATTATGCCCGCCGCCATGCAGCGCCCCCAGCGCGAACATCGCGCCGCCATGCCCGTTCTTCGCCGCGCGTTCGAACAGGGTCTTGGCGCCGGCATGGTCCGCCGCGCCGCCACGGCCGTTCACCAGCATCTCCGCCAGGGCCACCAGCGCCTCGGTCATTCCCGCATCGGCGGCGCGGCCCAGCCAGGCGCGCGCTTCCACGGCGTCCTCCGGCACGCCGCGCCCCTCCAGCAGCATCCGCCCATACCAGTATTGGGCATTCACCACGCCTTCCGCGGCGCGCTTCAGCCAGAAGGCGGCCCGGGCCTCGTCCTTCGGCACGCCCACGCCCTGTGCCAGGCACACGCCGTAGTTATAGGCGCCGATGAGATCGCCCGCCTCCGCCGCCTGCTCGAACCATTCATGCACCGGCGGCGGGGCGGTGAGCTTCTCGTCGGTCGCGCCGGAGAGCAGCAGGCCGGCGAGATCGGCCTGCGCCGTCCTGTCGCCGGCGCGGGCGGCCTCGGTGAACCATTTCGCCGCCTCGTCCGGATCGCGCGGGGTACCGGCGCCGGTCAGATACAGCATGCCGAGCGCCCGGGCGGCGGTATGATGCCCGGCCTCCGCCGCGCGCCGGAACCATATCGCCGCTTCGCCGTAATTCGGCGGCAGCGCGCCGCCCCTGGCGTAGATATCGCCAAGCAGCGCGCAGGCTTCGGCATCGCCCGCCAGCCCGGCCCGGCGCAGCCAGGATTCCCCCGTCACCTTGTCGGCCTTGATCCCCCGGCCTTCATGGAGAATCAGCCCGAATTTCGCCTGCGCGTTGCGCACGCCGCCCTCGGCGGCGATCCGGTAATGCCTCGCCGCCGCCGCCGGATCGGCGGCCACGCCGATCGCGCGTTCGTAGATCACGCCCAGATAATAATGCGCGCTCGGCAGATCCGCCCCGGCGGCCTGGGCGATGAGCGCCGCCGCCGCCGTATCCCCGGCCGTCCCGGCCTTGCGCATCAGCACCAGCCCGTGGCCGAGCTGGCCTTGCGGGCACCCGGCCTCGGCGGATTTCTCATACCACCGCGCGGCCTCCGCCTCGTCGCGGTACTCGGCCGGCCCGGCGGTCAGGATATAGGCCAGGATCGCCTGCGCCTCCGCCTGTCCGGCATCCGCCGCCTTGCGCGCCCAGAACAACGCCGCCGCATGGTCCGGCTGCGCGGCGTTCTGCGGCGCGAGGAGATCGCCCTGGAGCGCGCGCGCCGGAAGCCCCAGCAGATGCAGGCTGGCGAGGTGCCGCTGGCTTTCCGTCACACCGGCTTCGGCCGCCCGCGAAAACCAGCGCCCGGCCTCCACCGGGTTGCGCATCACGCCGTTGCCATGCAGGTAGCAAAGCCCCAGCGCATGCGCGGCCTCGGCAACGCCGCCCAGCGCCGCCACCTGAAACAGCCGTGCCGCCCGCGCCATGGGCTGCCCGGCCATGGGCTGCCCGGCCATGGGCTGCCCGGCCATGGGCTGCCCGGCCACGGGCTGCCCGCTCTCCCGCAGGGCCAGCGCCCGGGCATGGGCCCGCTCCGGGCTGGCCGCGGCCAGCCTGTCACCCAGCGCGCGGATCGCCTCCGCTATCACGGCTCGTGCAGGCTGTCATAGGCCACCGGCAGGATGCGGCGGGTGAAGTATTCCATGATCGTGCGCGTCCCCACCAGCACGTCGGCGGAAAGGGGCATGCCCGGAACCAGCCGGAAACCGGGCGGCGTATTGTGCAGGTTGAGTTCGTCGAGGGAAATAATGGCCTTGTAATACAGGGTCTGCGGCGTGCCCGGAATCTGCGGCCCGTTCACCTGCTGCTGCGCCTGGTCGTAAGGGCTGAAACTGTCCGGGCTCACGGCAAGCACCACGCCCTCTGCGGTGCCGTACTGGGTGAAGGGCAGGGTATCGAACTTGATCTTCACGGTATCGCCCACCCGCACATAGCCGGAATCGTCGCCGCTCACATTCGCCTGCACCTCCAGCGGCGCATCCAGCGGCACCAGCTGCATCAGGGTCTGCCCGGATTGCAGCACCGAGCCCACGGAAATCTGCGCGATCGAAAGCACGATGGCATCGCGCGGCGCCACCAGCTGGACGAGCTGGTTGTTCAGCCGCGCCTTGGCCAGGGATTGCGCCGCCTGGGTCAGATTATTGGTCGCATCCAGAAGCTGCTGCGAGACGGTCGCCTTCCATTGCTGTTCGTAGGAGGCAAGTTGCGCCACCTGCGAGGCGAGATCGCGCTCCGTCGCCGCTTCCGAGGATTCCGCGTCCGCCAGGTTTCCGGCGATGTTCAGCCGGTCGTCGGTCGCGGTCAGCGTGTCGATCTTGCTGCCGACCTCCAGGTTTTCCAGTTTCCTGCGCATCGTCTCGACATTGGTGGCGACGCCGAGCCGCTGCCGGTCATAGGCCGCCTGCTGCTGGTAGCCCAGAATGTTCGTCCTGGCCTCGGCGATCTTCTCCTGATAGCCCTGCACCGTCGCGTTATATTCGCCCACCTGCTGGTTATAGGTGGCAACCTGGAGGGCGGAGGCCGGGTTGGCAGGGTCGGGGTTGTAGATCGTGCCGTTTTCCTCGGCCTGGAGCCTCGCCACCTCGGCGCTGTAAGCCTGCTGCTGCGCGGTCAGCGCGGTATAATCGGCGCTGGCATAGGTCGGGTTCAGGCCCGCCAGCACCTGCCCCCGATGCACGATCTCTCCCTCCTGAACCGAGATGGTCTGAACGATCGCGGTGGTGAAGGGCTGCACCACGATGGTGGGCGCGGTGGAGATCAGCTTGCCCGGCGCCGAGACGATCTTGTCCACCCGCATCACCGACGCGATGATCAGCATGCTGGCCACCAGCAAAGTGAGCCAGAGAATGGTCATCCGCGCCGATCTCGGCACCGGCATGGCGATCACCGCCGCGGTGGGGGACTGGAACTCCAGCAGCGGCAGTGGCAGCGGCTCCGCTTCCGGCGCGCCGCGCGTCAGCGCCCTGAACGGTCCAAACGCCACGGTTCAGCCTCCCTGCGCCAGCGAGGGCGCGCTATGCGGACGCGAGCGCTGCGGGTCGAGATGCCGGTTCTGCTGCAACCACAGATGCCGGTAGATCGCGCAGCGCTCCACCAGCGCCGTATGCGGCCCCACATCCACCACGCGCCCCTTGTCCAGCACCATGATAAGATCGCAATCCACCAGCGACGACAGCCGGTGCGAGACGATGATCATGGTCCGCCCCTTGGCGATGCGCAGGAGGTTGGCATTCACCAGCGCCTCGCTCTCCGGGTCCAGCGCGCTCGTCGCCTCGTCCAGGATCAGGATGCGCGGATCGGAGACCACCGCCCGGGCGATCGCCAGGCGCTGCTTCTGGCCGCCGGAGAGATTGGGCGAACCCTCCTCGATATAGGTGTCGTAGCCGTTGGGCAGCCGCTCGATGAATTCCTCCGCCCCGGCCAGCCTCGCCGCCCGCACCGCGTCCTCAAACGAAAGCCCCGGCCGGCCGGCCAGGATATTATCCCGCACCGAGCCGCGAAACAGGAAGTTGTCCTGCAGCACGACGCCGAAATTCCTGCGCAGATGGCGCAGATTGATCTCGCGGATATCCGTGCCGTCGATCCTGATGGCGCCGGCATATTCGCGGTTTATACCCTGCAACAGCCGGGCGATCGTGCTTTTGCCGGAGCCGGACCGGCCAACCAGCCCCAGCATGGTGCCGGCCGGAATGGCGAAGCTCACCTGGTCCAGGGCCGGCGTCTTGGTGCCGTCATACTGGAAGGTCACATCCTCGAAGGCGATCGCGCCCTCGAATTTCGGCCGCAGGCCCTGGCTCAGCGCGCGTTTCTCGGTCGGCCGGTTCAGCACCGACCCCACCTGGGTGATCGCCGCGCGCGCCCGCTGCACGTCCTCCACCAGCCCGGCCAGGCTCACCAGCGGCCCCGCCACCCGCCCGCCCAGCATCATGAAGCCGAACAGGCTGCCGATCATCAGCGGGCTGTTCGTGGTGATCGCCTCATAGGCGCCAAGCGCCAGCACCCCGGCCTGGGCGTAGCGCTGGAACGGCATGGTCAGCGTCGCCGGCCAGTTGGCGAGCTTTCCGGCATCGAGGTTCAGTTCCGCCGTCTCGGCCACCCGGCGGTCCCATTCGGCGGCCCGGGTCGGCTCCAGCGCCAGCGCCTTCACGGTGCGGATGCCGTAGATGCTCTCCACCATCACCGAGCCCTTGGCCGATTCCGCGGCGATGATCTTGCCGGTCATGTACGCCAGCGGCTTGAGGAAGGCGAGGATCACCAGGGAGACGCAGATGGCCGCGGCCAGCACGGTCGCCGCCAGGCCGGCGTTCATGTAGAACAGAATGGGCAGCAGCAGCAGCACCATGAAGGCGTCGATGAAGGTGGTCATCAGCCGTCCGGTGAGAAACTCCCGGACATGATAAATCTGCGCCACCTTGTAGGAGAGCTGGCCTGCCTGGTTCTTCTCGAAAAAATCCACGGGCAGCGTCAGCAGGCGGTCGAAGATCATCAGATTGAGCCGCGCATCGAGCTTGGCGGCCAGCACCACGGTGAACAGCTTCCGGCTCCAGCTCAGGATCATTTCAAAGCCGAGCGCCACGACCAGCACGGTGACGATCAGCACCAGCGTATTAACGCTATGGTACTGCACCACGGTATTGAGCGTGGTCATGATCATCAGGATCGGCAGAATGCTCAGCACCGTGATGGTGACGGAGGCGATGGCGAGATCGCGCAAAATCCGCTTCTCGCCCCATACCACCCGCGCCAGCATGGCGAGGTTGAACTGCGGCTCCTCTTCCGCGCCGCCGCGCGCGCCGCGCACCAGCAGGCAGGCGCCGCTCCAGGCCTGTTTCAGTTGCAGTTCATCCACCGGCACCGGCGCGTCTCCGGCTGCCGCCCGGGGGTCGCGCAGCAGCACGACCCGGTGTTCCCGGTTGCACCCCACCATCAGCGCCGCGCCGCCATCGTTCAGCAGCAGGATCACGGGCGCCGGACTGTCGATACGCAGCAGTTGCCGGAATTGCAGCGTGGCGCCCTTGGCCCACAGTCCGGCTTCCCGCATCCAGGCCAGCAGCACCGGCGGCGCGGGCGCTTCCTCGCTCTCCGGCCGGATGCCCTGCGGGTCCAGCTCCACGCCATGGTAGCGCGCGACGCTTATCACCGCCGCCAGCCGCGCCGAGAGCGCTCCCCCGCCCTCGCCGAGCGAGGCCGCGTTCAGCGCCGCGACATCCTCGTTCCATTCCGCCGCGAAAGCGTTAGGTCCCGGTTCTTCCATTCCGGCTTCTTCACTTCCGGCGGCGCGCATCCGGAGCGCCCTTATTCCGCGGCCAGCCGGCTCCGGGCCGGCCGTCTCGGGGTGGTCGCGTGAGCCGTCCATCGGCAATTCATCCCTGCCACTGTTTTCATTCCGTCAAACCGGGCTTCGCGGGCGCCGCTCCCCGGCAAGCCCAACCGTCCCAAGCCCAGGTTTTCCCAGGCCCCATCCCGCCAGGCGGCATTGCCGTCCAGACCGAAACAATATCGCCCGATCTCTCATGTTGCGCAACTTGACAGATATCCCGTTATTTTATCCTTAAATCCGCATCCCGCCCCCGCGGGGCGCCATCAGGAAGAACGCCATGGAAGTCTGCCCCGCCACCCCCTCGGATCTCGCCGATTGCCAGGCGATCTACGCGCATCACGTGCTGCACGGCACCGGAACGTTCGAGGAAATCCCCCCCTCGCTTGAAGAAATCTCGGCCGTACACGCCAAAATCATTGCCGCCGGCTGCGCGTATGAGGTGGCAAGGGACGCCTCCGGCGTGCTGGGCTTTGGTTACTACCACCAGTTCCGGGAGCGTTCCGCCTACCGTTTCTGCGTGGAGGACAGCGTGTATGTGCGGGAGACGGTGCGCGGCCAGGGCGTCGGCAAGGCCATCGTCGCCGCCCTGCTGCGGCATGCCGCGGCCGCCGGGCGCACCCAGATGCTCGCCGTGATCGGCGATTCCGAAAACGCCGGCTCCATCGGCGTTCATGCGAGCCTTGGCTTCAGCCATGCCGGCACGCTGCGCCGGGTCGGCTATAAATTCGGCCGCTGGCTCGATGTGGTGACCATGCAGAAGAGCCTGGAACCCGGCCTGGCCGAGCGCCCCAGCCTACGCAATATCGGTTAGCCCCCAAACTCCAGCCCCCAAATCCTAGCCCCCAAATCCTAGCTCTGGCGCCAAAAACTCCCTATTGAAGCGCGATGGCCGAACTGCCGGAGATTTTCGCGCGCTGGTTCGCGGCGCAAGGCTGGCGGCTGCGCGCCCATCAGGCCGCGATGCTCGGCGCGGCGGCCTCGGGCCAGAACGCCCTGCTCATCGCGCCCACCGGCGGCGGCAAAACCCTGGCGGGATTCCTGCCCAGCCTGATCGCGCTGCGGGACAGCGCGGGCCAGGGGCTGCACACGCTCTATGTCAGCCCGCTGAAGGCGCTCACCACCGATATCGCGCGCAACCTGCTCGCGCCGGTCGAGGCCATGGGGCTGAACATCCGGGTGGAAACCCGCACCGGGGACACCCCGGCCAACCGCCGCGCCCGCCAGCGCGAGCACCCGCCCGATATCCTCCTCACCACGCCCGAGAGCCTCGCGCTGCTCGTCACGCTCGAACACGCGGCGCCGTTCTTCAGAACCCTGGAACGCGTCATCCTCGATGAGGTCCACGCGCTGGCCGGCACCAAGCGGGGCGACCAGCTGGCGCTTTGCGTGGCGCGGCTGCGCGCGCTCGCGCCCGCGCTGCGGGTGGCGGGGCTTTCGGCCACGGTCGCGCATCCGCGCGCGATGCTGGATTACCTCGGCCCCGAAACCACGCTGATCGAAACCAGGGACGGCGCGCCGCCGCAGGTGAATCTCCTTGTTCCGCCCGGCGAAATTCCCTGGGCGGGCCGCATGGGCGTGCAGTCCGCGAAGGTGGTGCTGGAGAAGATCGCCGAGGCCGCCATGACCATCGTCTTCGTCAACACGCGCGCGCAGGCGGAGCTGATGTTCCAGGCGGTGTGGAAGCATAACGAGGCCAATCTGCCGATCGCGCTGCACCATGGCAGCCTGGACATCGCGCAGCGCCGGCGCGTGGAGGCCGCGATGGCGGCCGGCCGCCTGCGCGCGGTGGTCGCGACCTCCTCGCTCGATCTCGGCATCGACTGGGGCGGCGTCGATCAGGTCCTGCAAGTGGGCGCGCCCAAGGGCGTCTCGCGCCTCTTGCAGCGGATCGGGCGGGCCAATCACCGGCTGGACACGCCGAGCAAGGCCATTCTGGTGCCGGCGAACCGGTTCGAGGTGCTGGAATGCGAGGCCGCCATCGCCGGCGTCGCCGCCGGCGCGCTGGATGGCGACCCGCCGCGCCCTGGCGGGCTCGACGTGCTGGCCCAGCACCTGCTGGGCCTGGCCTGCGCCGGCAAATTCCGGCCGGAGGACGCCTACCGGGAGGTGACCTCCACCGGCCCCTATGCCGGACTGAGCCGCGCCGATTTCGACGACGTGCTCACCTTCGTCGAAAACGGCGGCTACGCGCTGCGCGCCTATGAACGCTACCGGAAACTGTTCCGCGACGCGGAGGGCCATGTGCATGCCGCGAACAGCCGGATCGCGCGGCAGCACCGCATGAATATCGGCACCATCGTGGAGGCGCCGGTCCTCAGGGTGCGGCTTCTCGCCGGCAGGCGGGGGCCGGGCAGGCAGCTTGGCGAAATCGAGGAATATTTCGTCAACATGCTGGCCCCGGGCGATACCTTC
>JAJYAF010000081.1 GCA_021779655.1 Pseudomonadota bacterium | reverse complement strand
CGTCGTCGCGGCGGCGTATCACGGCTATTTCGTCTATACCGCCGCCTTGCTGCTGGCCGGCGGCGTGCTGGGGTTCCTGCCGTTCAATTTTCCGCGCGCGCGGATCTTCATGGGCGATGTCGGCAGCCAGTTCTGCGGCTTCATGCTGGCGCTGTTCGGCATTGCCGCCGCGCGCTACGGCGCCGTGCCGCTTTCCTTCCTGCTGGTCCCGCTGCTGCTCTCCGGCGTATTGTTCGACGTAGCCTTCACGCTGATCCGCCGGGCCCTGGCTGGCGAGAATCTCGCCCAGGCGCATCGCGGCCATCTCTATCAGGTCGCGCAGCGCGCGGGGATGGACGCCCGGGCGGTAACGCTGCTGCATTGGGGCTTCGTTGCCATGGGCGGGCTTGCGGCCGCCGGATTTCTGCTGGGGCCGCCCGGCTGGAAGCTGCCCATCGCGCTGGCGCCGCTCGCGGTGCAACTGCTCTGGGCCGGCTACGTGATCCGCCGTGCCCGGCGCGCGGGCATCGGCCCGTGGTAGGGTGTGGCCTGGCTAGCTCTGCCGCTTGAACATAACCAGGTCGTCGCGGTGGATCGCCTCATCCCGCCCGCGCCAGCCGAGCAGCGATTCGAAATCCTCGGAGCGGTGGCCGGCAATAACCGCCGCATCGGCGCTGCCGTAGGCGGTAAGGCCGCGGCCGATGCACTCGCCGGCGTGGTTGAGCACATCCACCGCATCGCCACGCTCGAAATTCCCGGAGACCGATCTGATCCCGGCGGGCAGCAGGGAAGAGCCTTTCGCCAGGGCGCGGGCGGCGCCGGCATCCACCGTGAAGGCGCCAAGCGGGGCGAGATGCCCGGCGATCCAGTTTTTCCGCGCGCCGTGCCCTTCCGGCGCGGGTAGGAACCAGGTGCATTTCGCCCCTTGCGTGAGCGCCCTGATCGGGTTCCGCCGGGCGCCGAAGGCAATCGCCATGGCGCAGCCGGAGCGGGTTGCGATATGCGCCGCCAGCAGCTTGGTGCGCATGCCGCCCGAGGAATAGCCGGGCGGCGGCTCGCCGCCCATGGCATCGATTTCCGGGGTGATCGCGGCAACGAGCGGGATATGGCCGGCTTCGGGGTTCTTGCGGGGATCGGCCGTGTAGAGACCATCGATATCCGAGAGCAGGATCAGGACATCCGCCTGCGTCATTTCGGCCACGCGCGCGGCCAGGCGGTCGTTATCGCCGAAGCGGATCTCCGTCGTGGCGATGGAATCGTTCTCGTTGATCACCGGCACGCAGCCAAGGCCGAGCAGCGTGCGCAGCGTGGCGCGGGCGTTGAGGTAGCGGCGCCGGTCCTCGGTATCCTCCAGCGTGAGCAGAAGCTGCGCGGCGGCAAGGCCGTGCGCGGAAAGCGCCTCGCTCCAGGCCTGCGCCAGCCGGATCTGCCCGACGGCGGCGGCGGCCTGCTTTTCCTCCAGCCGCAACCTGCCTGCCCCGAGGTTGAGCAGGCGCCGCGCCAGCGCGATGGCGCCAGAGGAGACCACGATCATCTCCGCCCCGCGCCCGGCCAGCTCGGCGATATCCTGCGCAACGCCTGCCAGCCATTCGGCGCGCGGCATGGCGGTTTCCGGATCGACGATCAGCGCGCTGCCGATCTTGATGACAATGCGTTTGGCGGCATGGAGATCAGGGATCATTTCCCCCGTTCCCGCGTAACGATGTTCTGTAGCGCGCGCAAAATCTCCGGCACGCCCTGGCCGGTGGCGCCGGAGGCAACCATCACTTCGGCGCCGGAAGCCTTTTTAAGCGCAGCCCGACGGGCGGCGCATTCGCGGGGGGTCAGCGCATCGGCCTTGTTCAAAACGATCACTTCCGGCTTCTCCGCAAGCCCGGCGCCGTATTCGGCAAGCTCCCGGCGCACAGCGCGCCAGGCATTCACCACGCCGCCGGCGGCGCCGTCCACCAGATGCAGCAGCGCGGCGCAGCGTTCCACATGGCCGAGGAAGCGGTCGCCCAGCCCCGATCCTTCATGCGCGCCCTCTATCAGGCCGGGGATGTCGGCCAAGACGAATTCCTCCGCATGCGAAAGGCGCACGACGCCGAGTTGCGGATGCAGGGTGGTGAAGGGATAATCCGCGATTTTGGGGGTGGCGCCGGAAACGGCGGCAAGAAAGGTGGATTTGCCGGCATTGGGCAGGCCGACCAGCCCGACATCGGCAATCAGCTTCAGCCGCAGCCAGACCCAGCGCTCCTCGCCGGGCCAGCCTTTATCGGCCCGGCGCGGCGCGCGGTTGGTGGCGGTCTTGTACCGGGCATTGCCAAACCCGCCATCGCCGCCGCGCAGCAGGGTGGTTTTCTTGCCCGGCCGGTCGAGATCGGCAAGCAGGGTCTGGCGCGTGTCATCCATGATCTGGGTGCCGACGGGCACCTTGATGAGCAGGTTTTCGGCCGCCGCGCCGGTGCGGTTGGCGCCGGCGCCGTTGCCGCCCTTGCGCGCCCGGAAATGCTGGGTGTAGCGGAAATCGATGAGGGTGTTGAGATTCTCCACCGCCTCGAACACGATATCCCCGCCCTTGCCGCCATCGCCGCCGTCAGGTCCGCCGAATTCCACGAATTTCTCGCGCCGGAAGGCGGTGACGCCGTCTCCGCCATCGCCCGATTTGAGATAGATTTTCGCCTGGTCGAGAAATTTCATGATGGATGGGATGAAAAAAGGCCGGGAATGCCCGGCCTTTAACAACGCGCCGGCGGCGGAGCAAAACCTATTCGGCGGCCTCGACCGGGGTTGCGGAAACGGGGGTTACGGAGACATGCACGCGATCGCCGCTTTTCCGCTCGAACAGCACCTTGCCGTCGGTCAGGGCGAAAAGGGTATGGTCGCGGCCCAGGCCGACATTGGCGCCGGGCTTCACCTTGGTGCCGCGCTGGCGGACGATGATATTGCCGGCCAGCACGTCCTGACCGCCGGATTTCTTCACGCCGAGACGGCGGCCAGCGGTGTCGCGGCCATTGCGGGAGGAGCCGCCAGCTTTCTTATGTGCCATGGGAAGATCGTCCTCTTTCTAGCTGCTTCAGGCGGCGTTGATGGCGGCGATGCGCAGCACGGTCACATGCTGGCGGTGGCCGTTCTTGCGGCGGCTATTCTGCCGGCGGCGCTTTTTGAACACGAGAACCTTATCCAGCCGGTCCTGGGCAATAACCGTGGCGGTGACACTGGCGCCGGCCAGCACCGGCGCGCCGATCTGCAATTTGCCCTCGCCGCCGAGGGCGAGAACGTCGGTAAAGGTAACCGTGGCACCGGCCTCGGCGTCGAGCTTCTCCACCTTGAGCACCGCCTCCGGCGTGACCCGATACTGCTTCCCGCCGGTGCGAATGACTGCGAACATAGCCAAAATCCAATCCGAAAAACGCGAAGTTGAACGCAACTGCCCGGGCGCGGCAAAGCGCGCCTCGCCGCGAATTCGAGCGCGCTTATAGCCGGCCGGCCCGGTCTGTCAATTCCGGGAGTGACGGCTTGCCCGTTGCCCGCCGCATGGCCACCCCCTATAAGCCGCGCGGCGCCGGCATTCGGCAAATGCGGAGAATGCCGGAACGGAGAGGTGCCAGAGCGGCCGATTGGGGCAGTCTCGAAAACTGTTGTGGGTGCAAGCCTACCGTGGGTTCGAATCCCACCCTCTCCGCCACTTCAGAACAGAACTGTGACTGCCGGGTGTGGACGATTTTACGCCCGAGGCGGCGGTCAACGTTCGGAGCAGACCACCGTTCGATCCCATGATCCGCACCTCCTTTTCGGCCATGATTTTTAGTCTAAGCGCCGGTAGTGAGCACCATGCGAAACCTTGCCTCGTTGCGCATCATCTTGGCGTAGGCCTCAGCCGCGCGCTCAAGCGGCATGGTCTCGATTTCGGCGCGCACGCCGGTGAGCGCGCTGAAGGCGAGCGTGTCCTGCGAGTCGATCGAGGCGCCGGAGGCATGGCCGACGATGGAGCGGCTGCCGCCTATCAGGTCGAGCGGGGAGACCTCGATGGGGTCCATTCCCACCCCGAGGACGATGAGCTTGCCGCGCACGGCAAGGCCGGGGATTGCGGCGCTCATCGCCTTGCCGCTGGTAACCGTGGCGAGAATGATTTTCGCGCCGCCCATATTTTGCAGTTCGGCCGCGATGTCCTGCCGCTGGCTGTCGAGATAGGCATGCGCGCCGAGCTTGCGGGCAAGGGGTTCCTTCTCGGCGCCGCGAGCAATAGCGACGGTCCTGAAACCCATTTTCGCCGCGAATTGCACGCCCAGATGGCCAAGCCCGCCTATTCCCAGAACGGCGACGAGATCGCCCGCCGCCGCGCCGCTTTCGCGCAGCGCGTTATAGGTGGTGACACCGGCGCACAGCATCGGCGCGGCATCGGCCGCATAGAGTTCGGGGGGAATGACGGCGAGCGCGTCGGCGGGCGCGATCATCGCCTCGGCGTAGCCGCCGTCATAGGTGATACCGGGAATTTTGAGATTGCGGCAATCGATGAGATCGCCGCGCCGGCATGGCTCGCAATGGCCGCAATGGCCGCCGAACCAGCCCACGCCCACCCGATCGCCCGGCTTCCAGCCGGTGACAGCCTCGCCCACCGCGTCGATCACACCGGCGATTTCATGGCCCGGCACGATGGGATAGCGGATGGCCGGGAACAGCCCTTCCTTGGCGATGGAATCGCTGTGGCATACACCGCAGGCCTGCACCTTGACCCGCACCTCGCCGCGGCCGGGTTCAGGCAGTTCGCGCTCCACGAGCTGAAAATCGGCACCCTTCGCCGGCACCTGGACCACGCGCATTTTGGCCATTCGTCCCTCCATTCTGCGGGTCGTCGAGACGGGCGCCGGTTGACCCGCCTGCCGCCATCGCTACATGTTCGCGCATATGCGTGCAAGCGCGGCAGAGGTGCCATGACGGGGAATATGCTGGATTTCGGTGGCCCCGATGCCGCGCGCTTCGGCGCGCCTTCCGTGGACGCGCCTTCCGGGGTCGCGCCGTCCGGGCGGGAGGAATTGCTGCGCGCGGCGGACCGGGTGAAGGTCCTGCGTGTGCGCGCGGCCAGGCGCTGGGTGTGGCTGCTATGGCTGCTTGCGGGGCCGGGCGTGCTCGTGATGGTGGGCGAAAACGACGGCCCCAGCATGGTCTCCTACGCCACGACCGGAGCAAGCTACGGCATCGGCTTTTTTCTCCCGTTCATCCTGCTTACCTTCGTCATGGCCTTCGTGGTGCAGGAGATGGCGGCGCGGCTTGGCATTGCCACTCATCGGGGTCATGCGGAACTGATCTTCCAGCGCTTCGGCCCGTTCTGGGGCTATTTCGCGATGGCCGATCTGGTATTCGGCAATCTGCTGACACTGGTTACGGAATTCATCGCGATTCAGGCTGGCGGGCTGTATTTTGGTCTGCCCCCGGTGGTTTCCGTCGGTTTCGGGATCGTTGTGATTGCGGGCTCGCTCGGCCTGCGCCGCTACGCCACGTGGGAGCGGGCGCTGATGGCGCTGGCCGCGCTCAATCTGGTTTTCGTGCCGGTGGCGCTGCTGGCGCACCCAAGCGGCGCGGCGCTGGCCAGGGCGCTTCTTGAATGGCGGCCCCTGCCCCGCCATCTCGGTCTTACCTTCGTTACGCTGATCATGGCGAATATCGGCGCCACGGTGACACCCTGGATGATTTTCTTCCAGCAGAGCG
Organism: Pseudomonadota bacterium; assembly: GCA_021779655.1. The sequence goes on along the minus strand of JAJYAF010000081.1, from coordinate 2,378 downwards.
CGGTGGTGGACAAGGGGCTTGCGCAGGTCGATCTGCCGCAAAGCCGTATCGACACGGCGGCCGGCGCGATCCTGGCGGCGATTGCCGGTTGCGCCGCCCTGGTGGCGGCCTCGCCGCTCTTCGCCGCGCATGTCGATGTGGCGCGGTTCCAGACAGGGGCGGATTTCGCCAGCGCGCTCAAGCCGCTGATCGGCCGCACCGGAGCCACGCTTTTCGCCATCGGCATTATCGAGGCGGGCCTGCTCGCGGCGATGACCATCTCCACCAGCTCCTCCTATGCGCTGGCCGAGACCGTATCCGCCCGGCACAGCCTGAATCTCGATTTTTCGCAAGGCCGGCTGTTTTACGGCGCGGCCATGATTTCCGCGCTGCTGGCCGGCGCGATCGTGCTGATTCCCGGCGCGCCGCTGCTGGCCATCACGCTCACCGTGAACGTGGTGGCCACTCTGCTGATGGCCCCGGCGCTGCTGTTCCTGCTGCTGCTGGCGAACGACCGGGAGATCATGGGCGATCTGGCGAATGGCTGGAAGGCGAATCTCGCCGGCGGCACGGCCGTGGCGGCGATTTCGCTCATGGGCGCGATCTATGGCGTGATCGTGATTTTCCCGCATGTTTTCGGCGGCTAGCGCGCCGTGAATAGCCTGCTGAGATATTGATTTAGACCATGGACCCGAAGGATCCCGAGCTGCAACAAGTCCTTCAGACCGCACCGTTTGGCGCGGCGGCAAAGGCGCGGCTGCCGCGCCGCAAGCTCGGGCGCTGGACCTTCCTGCTGCTCGTTCTGTTGCGGGTCTATGTGTTGCTGGCGATTCCGCTGGTGGTGTATGCCTTCATCCGGGCGCTGCGGCCTTCCTGACCGGGGATGACCGGCGGCCCTGAGGCCGGCGCCTTGCTTTGGTGCCGCTACGCTTCCGGCGGGGGAAAGGCTTTCTCCCGCACCTCGCGCGCATATTGCGCCAGGGCCTCGCGCATCAGCGTGGCGCCGTTCACATAGGCTTTGGCGAAGGGCGGCGCGCGGTCGGGGTTGAGGCCGAGGACGTCGTGCAGCACCAGAACCTGCGCGTCGGTATCCGGGCCGGCGCCGATGCCGATGGTGGGCACCCCGACCCGGCTGGTAATTTCCCGCGCGACCTCCGCCGGTATCGCCTCCATCAGCACCATGCGCGCCCCGGCTTCGGCGAACGCCACCGCGTCGGCAACCAGTTGAGCGGCGGCCTCCCGGGTTTTGCCCTGGCGGCGGAAGCCGCCGAACTGGTGGAAGTGCTGAGGGGTCAGCCCGATATGCGCGCAAACCGGAATGGCGCGGGCGGACAGAAACGCGACCGTTTCGACCATCGGCGCGCCGCCTTCCAGCTTCACGATCTGCGCACCGGCTTTAACAAGCCGCGCGGCCGAAGCAACGGCCTGGGCCGGGCTTTGCTCGAAGCTGCCGAAGGGAAGGTCGGCCATCACCAGCGCATGAGCCGCCGCCCGGGCGACGATGCGGGTATGGTATTCCATCTGCTCCAGGCTGACAAAGAGCGTGTGCGGATCGCCCGCCACCACCATGCCGGCGGAATCGCCGACGAGGATGGCGTCCATCCCGGCCTCGTCGGCGAGTTTTGCGAAGACATAGTCATAGGCGGTAACGACGCAAAGCCGCCGGCCTTCACGCTTGGCTTTGTCCCAAAGGTTCAAATTCTTGCTCATGCTCCGATTTCCCCGAGCAACAGGTTCAAAACAAATTCCACACTGGCGGCGCGGATGGCGGCACGGTCACCCGCGAAGCGGCGATGCCGGACGAGGCGCGAGCCACCCGCGCTGAGGCCGAAGAACACCGTGCCGACCGGCTTGTCCAGGCTGCCGCCTCCCGGCCCGGCAACGCCGGTGACGGAAACGGCGAAATCCGCGCCCGCCCGCAGCCGCGCCCCTTCCGCCATGCGGGCGGCCACCGCCTCGCTCACCGCGCCCACGGCGGCGAGCAGGCCGGCCGGAACACCGAGCAGCGCGGTTTTCGCGGCATTGGAATAGGTGATGAAACCCTGGCTGAACATCTCCGAACTCCCGGCGACGGAAGTGATCGCCGCGGCCACCAACCCGCCGGTGCAGCTTTCCGCGGTGGTGACGGAAAGCCCTTTCGCCCGGCAGGACGTCACCAGTTTTTCGGCAAGCGCCTGGGCGGTGTCCGCGATCATGGCCATGTCAGCGGGAACAGAAACAGGATCACGGCAAGGCAGGCAAGCGCAAGCCCGCCGGCCGCCCAGTCATCGGCCATCACGCCGAGCGCATCGTGGCGCGCATCCAGCAGCCCGACCGGCCCGAGCTTGGTGATATCGAACAGCCGGAACAGGATGAAGGCGAGCGCCAGCCCGGGCACGCTGATCCGGGGCAGGGCGAAG
>JAJYAF010000080.1 GCA_021779655.1 Pseudomonadota bacterium | reverse complement strand
CTGGGTTGAAGCCGCGTTATTCGCCCGCAAGCCCTCGCGCGTACTGCTCAGTCCATCCGCCTGGCGCAGCAGCGCCTGGCCTTGGCTATTCGCCCAAAGCGGCCGGACCTGACGATCCACCGCCAGCACAGCGATGCGCAGCGCATCGAAAAGCGTTGGCCGCCCCGGCGGGAGTAGCCCCGGCGTGCATGTTCAGCTGGGTGCGTAACACCGCCGCGCGGCCGATATAAGGAACAACCTGGCAGAATCGTTTGAAATCCGGTGAACCCGCCGTCCAGTTCAGTCTGGTGCGGGAATCGCGGAGAAGGGTTACGGCGATACTCTCCTGCTGCAGAGGGGCGAAACTGACGATCAACCCCTCCCCCAATCCGAGCGGGCGTACCCAGTTCTGATAGAAGGTGCTGCGCTCGAAAATCCGGCGGTCCAGCAGCATCCTATCGGTTTTCGCTACCTCTGGCGCGACCTTTAACAATGCCGGGACCAGCGGGCTGGACCAAGCCGTGCAGGCGTATTGCTCCATTATGGCCTGGCTGAGTCCGGTTTGCATCATGCCCGCTGCCTGCCGCGAGCGTCCTGTGCTTTCGAGCCAGATCGAAGCCTCCGCCCCGGCCACACGCGCCATCGCCTCGGCCAGTTCGGGCAGCCGGGCCGGCTCCAACGCGGCTTCGTAAGCTAGGGCAACCACCTCCGCGCCCGAGGGTGTTTGAAGTTTTCTTGCCAAGCTCCAGTCCTGTGGTTCACGTTCGGGCGAGCAACATCACTGCAAAATCCGCCGGTGTAAAAAAATCGTGATATTATGTACCATTCGAAACAGGATGGCAAATTCAGCCGGCCTGAACAACCGGTGCGGGCTAGGAACGGAATTTCGTGGTGACGGATTTTCCGGCCCGGTCTTGTGTCAGAATATCTGCCGAAACCTTGCATAAATCCGTCATTCTGCCCCAACTGCGCGTTTGTATAGGTGCCGATATGGTACGGTTTTGAGAATATATATCCATCGAGAATTTCTCCCGCGTGCTTATAAAATAACTTCTTGCCAAGTGTCGTTACGAATCGTCGCCGGTTGGTCGTTTTTGGACGGCTGGATCGTTATTGATGAGGCGCAGACTGAATAGGAAAGTGACGGCTTGTTTGCCAAGGCGCACGAGATAGTTACGATATAGCAAGGCTATGGCCATTTCACTTCTGGTGGCAGGCTCATCAGAATCGCTTCGGTATTGCCGCCGGTTTTCAGGCCGAACATCGTTCCCCGGTCGTATAGCAGATTGAACTCCACATAGCGCCCGCGGCGGATGAGCTGGGCCTCCCGTTCCTCGGGCGTGAAGGGTTCGAGCATCCGGCGCCGGACAATCGGCGGGTAGGCGGCAAGAAACGCCTCGCCCACGTCGCGGGTGAAGGCGAAGTCCCGCTCGGCGTTTCCGGAATCGAGATAATCGTAGAAAATGCCACCGGCGCCGCGTGGCTCGTTTCGGTGCGGCAGATAAAAATACGTATCGCACCACGCCTTGAAGCGTGCATAATATTCCGGGTCGTGGCGGTCGCATGCCGCCTTGTAGGCGGCATGAAAGAACGCCGCGTCCTCGGCCGCCTGCGGCGTTCCCGGCTGCAACGGCGTGAGATCGCCGCCGCCGCCGAACCAGCCTTTCGTGGTCACGATCAGCCGCGTGTTCATGTGCACCGCCGGCACGCGCGGGCTTTGCATGTGCGCAACCAGGCTGATGCCGGACGCGAAGAAGGCGGCGTTTTCCTCGGCACCGGGGATCTGCCGGGCGAATTCCGGCGTAAAGCTGCCGGAGACGGTGGAGATGTTCACGCCTACCTTCTCGAACACCCGGCCGCGCATCACGCTCATCACCCCCCCGCCGCCGCCCGGCCGGTCCCAGGCCGTGCGTGCGAACCGGCCGCCCGGGGTCGCGGGATCGTATGCGTCCTCGAGTGCCTCGAACGCGGCGCAGATGCGGTCCCGCAATGCCGCGAACCAGGCGCTGGCCGCCGGTTTCAGCGCCTCATGCGGCGGCGGGCTTGGTATGTTTGTCATCCTCGTCTCTCCGGAAGGGGTGGGCGGCCAGGAATAGGCGGCCAGGGATAGGCGGCCAATGCTGGGTATCCAGGCGGGAGGCTAGCGCGTGGCATCCGGCAATGTCTTGATTTACCACAATCGCCGAATAGGAATTTCCTGAAAGCGCGGCCTCTTGAAATTTTTCGCTTAATTGGCCATGCCTTGCCGGGCGGATCAAGAACAGGCAGGAGCGGAGATGGCTGGGAGCGAGGCATCGGTGGCGGGAAATCAAGGCGGTGCCTCCCATGCGGGACCGCATGACGGCGCAAAGCGCGATTTCCTTAAGATTCTCACCGTTTCCACCGCCATGGTCGGTCTCGGGGCGCTGGCCTGGCCGTTCATCGACGCGCTCAACCCCGCCGGCCGCTCGCTCGCGCTGGCCCGGCCGATCGTGAATGTCGGCGGCATCGCGGAAAATACCGCCCTGCGCTTCGTCTGGCTGGGTCAGCCCATCTATATCCGCAAGCTGACAGCGCAGCAGGTCGCGGATAATGAATTCGTGGTGCCGGCAACGCTGCCGGACCCGGCCAGCCTCGACCAGCGGGTGAAGCCCGGATATGAAAATTTCGTGGTGGTCGTGGGCCTGAATACCGGCATCGTCTGCGAGTTGACGGGCAACGATCCCGCCGATCCGCGCGGGCCGTTCGATGGCTGGCTGTGCCCATGCGATGGCAGCATTTACGACCCGCTGGGGCGGGTGCGCGGCGGGCCAGCGAAGAAGAACCTGGCGATACCGCGCTTTACATTCCTCAACGATACCCAAATCCAGTTCGGTTAAGCGGAGTTTTTCAAATCATGGCCACCGAGCAAGCCTCCCGTTCCTGGCTGGAAAACCGGCTGCCTTTATGCGCCGCCTGGCGGGCCATGTTTGCCGGCTACCAAAGCCCGCGTGAGCAGCCTTATTTCGCCGCGCTGCCCGCGCTGATCCTCGGCATGGCGGTTTTGCTGGCGCTGAGCGGCCTGGTGCTGGGCGTTTACTACGTCGCGCGCGGGGGGGATGCCTACCATTCCATCCAATATATCAGCCGCAGCGTGAATTTCGGCTGGCTTCTGCAATCCCTGCATACCAGCGGCGCGACGATGATTTTCGCCGCCGCCTATCTGCTGCTGTTCCGCGCCATCCTCACCGGCGAATACCGGGGGGCCTATGATCTCGCCTGGTTCTTCAAGCTCAACCTGTTCATTCTGCTGCTGCTTACCGGCTGGTTCGGCTATGTGCTGACGGATGGCGCGGTGAGCGCCTGGAGCCTGCGCGACACGGCGCTTGCCGGCTTGCGCTTGGGAGGCCCGGGCGGCGAGATCGCCGGCTGGATATTCGGCGGGCCGGCGGGGGCGGGCACGCTTGGCCGCATGGCGATGTTTCATGGCGTGTTCGGGTTGCTGATTCTGCTGGCCGCCATGGCCGTGATCGGCGCGAACCGGTTGGCCGCGGCCGCGCCGGGGCGCCGGATGGTGGCGTTTCATCCCTATTACACGGCGCAGCATTTCGCGGCATTCGTAATCTTCGCGCTGATCTTCGCGGTGGTTCTGTTCTTCATGCCCCATCTGGGCGAGAATTTGTTGAATTTGGCGCCCGCGAACCCGCTGCTGGTCCCCACGGCGCTCACCCCGCCCTGGTATCTGCTGCCGTTCTCGGCGCTGGGCGGCGCGCTGCCGGGCTATGGCGGCATTTTCGCCGTGATAGCCGCGCTGGCCGTGCTATACGCCCTGCCCTGGCTGGACCGGACGCCGCCGGGCCGGCCCTCTCGCGCGCTTTATAAATTCTTTGTCTGGGTGCTGGCTGCGGATGTGATCGCCCTGGCCCTCGCCGCCTCGCCGGCGGTTGGGACCGCCATTCCTGCCTGCCTGTTCGTGGCCTGGTATTTCGTGCATTTCCTGATCATAACGCCGCTTACAACGGGAGGCGTATAATGCGCCGGCTGCTGCTCGCCGCCGTCGCGGCCTTCGGGATTTTGAGCCACCACGCGCGGGCGGAGGACAGCCTCTCGCCGCCGCGCTGGTCGTCCGACGCCACGTTCGGCGGTTATGACAAGGCGGCGTTGCAACGCGGCTATCTGGTGTATCAGACGGTTTGCGCAAGCTGCCATAGCATGAACGCGCTCCACTACCGGGATCTGACGGCGCTTGGGTTCGACACCGCGCAGGTGGCGGCGCTGGCCTCCGACGTGAAGCTGGCGGACGGGCCGGCCACGATGGACAGCGTGTTCAGGAACCCATACCCCGATCCCGCCGCCGCCGCGGCGGCTTTCGGCGGGGCGCTGCCGCCGGATCTTTCCAGCTTCGCCGCCACGCACCGGCATGGCGCGCGCCATATTTTCGACCTGCTGACCGGTTATGCCAATCCGCCGGCGGATGTCACCCTCTTGCCGGACCATTTCTATAACGCGGCCTTCCCCGGCGGGCAGATCGCCATGCCGCCGCCGCTGAAGGATGGTCAGGTCGCTTACGCGGACGGGGTGAAGCCCACGGCCGCGCAGGAGGCTTCCGACGTGGCGGCGTTCCTAAGCTGGGCCGCCGATCCGAACCTGGACGCGCGCAAGCAGATCGGCCTGCGGATGGTGCTGTTTCTGATTTTCCTCACCTTCCTGGCGGTGGCGACCAAGCGGCGGGTCTGGCGGCAGACGCCTTAGAATCATGCTCTGAATCACTATCTTGGCGCGGGTATCACGGCGGGCCTGGGTTAAGGCCCGCCGGCTCCCGCAGGGGAGGGGCCTCGCGGGCCTTGCTCGCTTCGGCCTGCCGAAGCAGCCGCAGGAAATTTCCGCCCCAGATCTTTCGCAGCTCGGCATGCCCGTATCCGCGCTCGGCGAGTTCCACGGTCAGCCGCGCGGCCTGGGCCGCGTTGCTGAAATCCGAAACCCCGCCGCCGCCATCGAAATCCGTGCCGATACCAACATGATCGATCCCGATCCCGCGCACGGCGTAATCGATATGATCCGCGATATCGGCCGTGGTGAGGTCCTGCGCGCGCGCGTGTGGGCGCAGGAAATTGGCCACGAGGGTGATCTGCACGAGCCCGCCGGTATCCCGCAGGGCTTCCAGCTGTTCGTCATCCAGATTGCGCGGGTGATCGCAAATCGCCCGGATGCATGAATGGGTGGCAACGACCGGCACGCGGGAGAGGCCTATCGCCTGCATCATCGACTGTTTGGAGCTGTGCGAAACATCGACCAGGATGCCGAGCGCGTTCATGCGCCCGATAACGGATCTGCCGAATTCGGAAAGGCCGCCGTGCTCGGTTTCGGAATCGCCCAGGTCCCTCCGGGGAATGGCCGCATCGGCGATTGCATTGTGGCCGTTATGGGTAAGCGTGATGTAGCGTACCCCGCGCTCCGCGAATTCGTCCAAATTCCCGATATCCCGCCCGATGGCATAGCCGTTCTCAACGGCGGGGATGATGGCGGGACGGCCGGCCGCATAGGCGGCTTCGATCGCGTCCGCCGTTGGGGCAAGAATGCCGCCGGAGCCATCCGCCGGGGCCATGGCGGCAATGGCCTCCAGCATCCGGCGCGCGCGAATGCTGGCGGCCTGATGGCCCGGCTCGTCACGGGCGCCCTGCGGGACATAGGCGGCAAAGCACACGGCGGCGATTCGTCCCTTTTTCAGCTTCGGCAGATCGACGCAGCGCGGGCCATCCAGAAACGGGCTGGCCCCGGCCGGCCAGGGAATATCCACGTGGGTGTCGATGGCAAGGATTCCGGCATGGGGATCGTTATGATCAAGCATGGCTGGAGCATTCCCCGCCGATGATATTGCCGTCAAGCGCGGCCAGGGCCGCGTTGAGCGCCTTGCGCATCACGGAGGGAAGCTGCGCCGTGGTGGCGGGTAGGTGAAGACCTTCCGGCAAAACCGCGATTCGCCCCGCATAGACGTTGAGGGTTAGGGAAAAATGCGTGAAGGCATGACGAATGCGCCCGGCCGGACGCCAGCCCGCCGCCACGGGCGGGGTTTCCGGCAATACCGGCATCCCGCCTAAAAGACCCTTGTCCGGACGGCGAACGAGAAAGACCTGCCCGGATTCGTCCAGCAGGACATAAACATCCCCCTCGCGCGCGGGCCGTACAGGCTTGCCGGAGCGCGCCGGCAAGCGGCTGGCAATGCCCAGGGCATATGCCCGGCAATCATCCTGCCACGGACAGATCGCGCAGGCCGGGCGGCGCGGCAGGCAGATCGTTGCGCCGAGATCGAACAGGGCCTGCGCGAAATCTCCAGGGGCTCGCCGTGCCGCCTCATCGTTGAGTAGCGCCGCCGCGGTGGTGGCGATTTCAGGCCGGGCGGCCGGCAGGGGGCGTTGGATTGCGAAAAGCCGCGCTGTCACACGCTCGACATTGCCGTCCACCGGCAGCAGCGGCAGACCGAAGGCGATGGCGCCGATAGCCGCCGCAGTGTACCGGCCTATGCCCGGCAATGCCAGCAGGCCCGCCTCGGTTCGCGGGAACGCGCCCCGCTCCGCCACGGCCCGCGCGCAGGCATGCAGGTTGCGGCCCCGGGCATAATACCCAAGACCGGCCCATAGCCCCAGCACGTCCTCGACGGGGGCTTTGGCGAGATCGAAAAGCGTGGGATATGCCGCCAGGAACTTGCGATAATAAGGAATAACGGTGGCAACCTGCGTTTGCTGAAGCATGACCTCGCTGAGCCAGACGTGGTAAGGCTCCGGATGCTGGCCGGGAGGCGAGCGCCAGGGCAAGTGCCTGCGGCCTCCGGCATACCACGAGAGGAGTTTGTCGGCGGATGGCGGCGAAGCGTGTTCAGGCACCGAAGCATTCTGTGCATGCCGGCGATATCGCGCGCAATCCCGCCCACGGCAAAACGGCAAGGCCGGACCAGCCGCCGCCGCGCAATTTCGCCATGCGCGGGATCGGCGCGTTGCTGGTGCCCGTGCTGCGGCCGGCCTTTCGCAGGCGGGCGCCGGCCGCCGCGCATTTGCTGGCGGATTGGCCGGAACTGGCCGGGCCGGAACTCGCGGCCCGCGCCGTACCGTTAAAGTTTGCCGCCGGCACGCTCACGCTGGCTTGTGCCGGCCCGGCCGCCATGGAATTACAGCTTTGCGCGCCCGCTCTTATCCAGCGGCTCAATCTCGGCCTGGGCAGGCCGGTGGTTGAGCGGCTGCGCTTCGTGCAGCAGGCGCCACCGGGGGGGGCGCGGGTCTTGAGCCGCGCCAGCCCGTGCCCGCCGCCGGATGATTTGCCCGAAGGCGAACTCGGGGTAGTGCTGGCAAAGCTTTATCAAGGAATTCAAGCCAAAGGATGAAGAGGTTGATCGACTCCGCGCCGAAGGAACAACATAGCCGTGATTCGAGGTTGAATATGCCATCCACCCGTCGTTCCATACTGCTGCTCGCGGGCACATCGCTCGTCACCCCGAGCTTCGCCCGCCTGGCGGCCGCGGATACCGCCGCCGCGAATTCGCCTTTCGGCGAACGCGCCCTCGGCTCGCCGGACGCCAAGGTGAAGGCGATCGAGTATTTCTCCCTGACCTGTACCCATTGCGCCTATTTTGCCACCGTCACGATGGCCAAGGTCAAACCCGCGCTTATCGATACCGGCAAGCTACAGATCATCTTCAAGGATTTTCCGCTGGACCAGGTGGCGCTGATGGCCGCGCAGGTCGCGCGCTCCCTGCCGCCGGCGCAGTATTATCCTTTCGTCGAGGCGCTGTTTGCCAGCCAGAACGACTGGGCGTTCAAGCCCGGCGTGAACTATGTGGAGGCGATTTATAAATACGCCGCCCTGGCCGGCATGTCGCGTGCCGATTACGACGCCGCGCTGCGTAATACCGCCGTGCAGAAATTCATTCTCGATGGCCAGCAGGAGGCCGAGAAAATGTATAATATCAATTCGACGCCGAGCTTCGTCATCAACGGCAAACTTTATGTCGGTGCGATGGAATATCCCGATTTCGCCGCGCTGATCGGCCGCCTCGCGCAGGGACAGGGATAAGCGAATTGCGCGCCCGCCTCGCGCGGCTCCGGATCGCCGGTTTCAAAAGCTTCGCCGATCCCGTCACGGTTGAAATCCTCCC
>JAJYAF010000079.1 GCA_021779655.1 Pseudomonadota bacterium | reverse complement strand
CGAAATTCTTGTCCTTCAAAACCCGGAGATCGACCGCCGGATTTTTAACGTAAAGCAGATACATGCTACCGAATACAAAAGACAGCAGGGAAATGCCCAGCAGGATACGGATGAACTCCGAGCTCAGCCAATCGTAATCCTCGCCGCGGTCCATGGCTATCTGCAGACAACCCAAGGCCAGCAGGATCACTATCGCTCCGATATAATCGAAGGGCGGCGCCGTTTTCTGCTCTTTTCTTACCTCCTCGGTATCCTCGACGAACTGAATTACCGCAAGCGTAACGAATATGCCGATCGGCACATTGATGAGAAAAATCAGATGCCATGAGTAATCGTCGGTCAGCAGCCCTCCGACCAGGGGCCCCAGCACCGGCGCCACGACGATAGCTATGGCGGTAATGGAAAAGGCCTGGCCGCGCTTCTCCGGCGGGAAGGCATCCAGAACGATCGCCTGCTGCAGCGGCTGCAAGCCGCCGCCGAAAAATCCCTGCACCGCACGGAACAGCAGCAGTTCCGGGAAAGAGGTGGAAATCCCGCAGCCGAAGGATGAGATGGTAAAAATGGTGATGCAGGTTACCAGGAACCGCTTGCGGCCGATCAGTCGTGAGAGCGATCCGGAAATCGTCAATACAACCCCGTTCGCCACCAGGTAGGTGGTGAGCGCCCAGGTGGCGTCGTCATTGGAGACGGAGAGCGAACCGGCGATATGCGGCAGCGCCACGTTCACGATGGTCGTATCCAGCACCTCCATGAAAGCCGCCATCGTCACCGAGAGGGCGATTGCCCACCGATTTTGCTGGCCGCTGTTATTTCCCGGTTGGGTGCCTTGGCTGCCTGTCTCGCTCATCGCTTATGTACTGTCGGTTCAACGGAAATACCGAGCGGCAGGATGGGCATGGAGGGTGGCAGGCCGGAATCGATCAGGATTTTTACTGGCACGCGGCGGACGATTTTCACGAAATTTCCGGTCGCGTTCTCCGCGGGAAAGGCCGAGAAAACCGCGCCCGAGCCTTGCTGCATGCTGTTCACATGGCCACGCAGATGCAGCGCGGGAAATGCGTCGACAGAGATCGTGACGTATTGGCCGACCCGTAATCCGTTCAGCTGGGTTTCCTTGAAATTGGCGGTGATCCAGACCTGTGAGGCAACGATGAAGAAAACCTGCGTGCCGGCTTGCAGATAGGTCCCAAGGTCGACATTGCGCATGGTGATCCAGCCATCCTGCGGCGCGTAGATGTAATTATAGGAAAGCTGCGTGCGGGCCGCGGCCAGATTCGCCTGTGCCTGCGCAAGCTGCGCCTGCTGCTGGACGACTTGCGCGGTGGCGGTATCGATATTCTGCTGTACGAGTGAGGCAATGGCCAGATTCGCCTGGTCTTGTTGCACCTGAGCCTTGGCGCTGATCAGTTGCTGAAGGGCCTGATCGATATCGGCCTGCGCGGTGGCGCGCCGATCCACCATCACCTGACGCCGATAATTGCGATCCGCATCGGCATATTGGGCATCCGCCTGCGCAAGCTGCGCCTTGGCCTGGAGAAATTGAGCCGGCGCACGAACCTTTTCCTCCACCAGATTGATTCTGGCGGTCAAAAGATTGGCCTTCGCCAGCTGCAAATTGGCCTGGGCCTGCGCGTATTGCGCGGCGTTTGCCCGTGGGTCCACAACCAGCAGCAATTGGTCTTTATGCACGAATTGGTTATCGGTCACCAAAAGCTTGGTTACGAAGCCCGATGTATTTGTGGCAATCGAGACCGAGTTTCCATCGGTATAGGCATCGTCCGTTGTCACCAGATTCCGGGTGGCCAGCCAGTAGATAAGCCCGGCGATGATAGCGACAACCAGGATTACCGCGGCGATGATAATCGGCATCTTGCCGTGCCGGTTCTTTGCGCTATCGGATTTTCCGTCGGAATCGCGGCCATCCCGCTGGCCGGCGGCATCTGAGCGCGCGTCCTCCTGCCGGGGCGCATCAGGCGTCTCGCCGTGGCCGGTCTTTTCGGAATCGTCTGTCAAGTTTTCAACTCGGTCCGGATAGGTGAAAGTTCCAGACCCGCCTCCCTGCGTTGTGTTCGATATCCGGCATACGTATTCACATTTTGGGCTTGGAATTCGATTATCACGTAACCTTCTGGTGAATTTCTTGCAAACATCCCCCTAAGTCGCCTTATTTAAGGCGGGAAGGTGCCCTTGAACAGACGTCGCGCGGATTTCTTCGCCAAAGGTTACGCTGCCTTTCGGTTGTCGGTCAGGTCTGCGTCATGCGAAGCTGGCAGGCCATCCGCCGGTACCGGGGCGGTGGCGATGCACGGTGCGGCGCTATCCACCGTCGTTTTGACAGAGCGGCCGGTTAGGCGGTATGGGCTGCGCGGCTTGGCGGGCGTGGTGGAACTGGTAGACGCGCCGGACTCAAAATCCGGTTCTGGCAACAGAGTGTCGGTTCGATTCCGACCGCCCGCACCATGGAAAACGCACGCAATTTCCGCCTGATCCCGGCTCAGCCCGTAATCGCGTTCCGCTCTAATACCAATATCCTTGCGGGCGATTCATGCTCAGGCTGACGGATGATCGTGTCAACCTGAACGGACGTGAACTAAAACCGGCGCTCGAAAACGGTGATCACATCGCCGGGTTCGACCGGGGCGGAGGCGGGGGCACGATATTGCGCGGGCGTGCCTGTTGAATTGCGTGTGATGCCAACGTAACTCTGCACCGCCCGGTAGGTATAGCCGCCCGCTATCGATATCGCCGTCAGGACGGTCATGCCGGGGCGGAAGGGATACTGGCCCGGAGTATTCACCTCGCCCAGGATATAGAACGGCCGATAGCGGGATATTTCCACCGCGACGCTGGGCGCAAGGATAAGCTTCTGCGCCCGCAGCGCCGCGGCGATACGCTGCGCCAGGCCGTTGGCGTCCAGGCCGCCAGCCCGGACCGGGCCGAGCAAGGGCATGTCGATAAAGCCGCTGTCATCTACGGTATATCTGCCCGAAAGCTGCGGCTGATCGAAGATCCGGATAACAATCTCATCTCCGCTTCCTAACCGGTAGGGGCCGGGCTGCCAGGGCGGCAGCGGCGGAAGATTGGCGCCGGGTGCCGCAAGTGCTGCGCAGCTGGCAAGGGCGGACATGGCGGCGGTGGCCGCGAGGCGGCGGGTGAGAGTGATCAAACAGCGTTTCTCCGGATTGGAAATTCGCTTATATCGTAAAGGATTGTTAATGTCAGTCGGACAGCCTGAAGCTATTCTGGAACAACGAAATGGATATCCGCGAAAAATTGGTAAAGGCGGCGCGGAGCATGGCGGCGCTCGGGATCAACCAAGGGGTTGCCGGCAATCTCAGCGTCCGCACCGGGGCGGGCATGCTGATCACGCCCTCGGCGGTTTCTTACGATGAATTGACCCCTGACCAACTGGCGCTCATGCCTTTCGATGATTACGGCAGCTTCCATGGACCGAAACGGCCTTCCTCGGAGTGGCGCTTTCATTTGGATATCATGGCGGCCAGACCGGAAATCGGCGCGATTGTCCACACCCATGCACCCTATGGCACCGCCCTGGCGATGGCCCGGCGGGAAATTCCCGCCTGCCATTACATGGTGGCCCGCTTCGGCGGAGCACCGATACGGGTGGCCGAGTATGCGCTGTTCGGCACGCAGACGCTTTCCGGCCATGTGCTCTCAGCCTTGCAAGACCGTTCGGCCTGCCTGATGGCCAATCATGGCTGCATCGCAACCGGCCCCGATCTGGATGCGGCAATGCTGGCGGCAGTTGAACTGGAGGCGCTGGCCAGACAATATATACTGTCGCTTTCCATCGGTGGCCCGGTGCTGCTTTCGGAAGCAGACACCAGGGCGGCGGTACGGCAATTCGCCAAGGTTTATATCCCAAACTGAGGCTTCCCTATCCGGGCGCCCCGGCGGTTCCCAGGCCGGCCTGGGCGGCGGTGCTCGCATCGAATTCCCAGAAATTCGCACGGTTGGAGGTCCGGGCGATGAAGCGGCGCAGCAAGGGGTGCTGCCAGCCGCCCGGCCCTAAAATTGCCGAGACTGGGGCAAAATATTCATGGGCATGAGGAATCTGGCTAGCCGCGAAGCCCTCGTAGTGTCTGGGCCGCAATGCATACATGACCCGGATGTCGCGAACCGGAAGGACCAGCGGAGAAGAGGGCGCGCTGCGGAGCAGTCCGGTGTAACGCCAACGCGGCATCGTGTGGTTCGCGCTCACGGCGCCATGCAGCCATGAGACGGGGCACACCGCCAGCATGGAATGCATGGATGGCGCGAAGCGCGAGCGTTTATCCAGCAGATTCGTGAAGCTGCAACAGGCTTCCAGGGCAAAGAGATCCACATAAGGGTCTGTTTCCGTGCCGCCGAAACAGAGCCAAAGCCCATCGGGCACGGTTCGCAGGCGGTTGCTGCCGGGATGCTTGAGGAAAGGGTCGCCACCGTCCTCCGGTCCGCCAGGACGAGCCCGCAGCCAGATACCCCGGCCCCCCATATCGGCATCTTCAAGACCCGGCGGGTGGTTTGGCCAGCTACGTAGTCTGGTCCGGACGAGCGCGTCGATCGAAGCAGTGACAGGCATGGAATTTTTCCAATTCAGTAAGGAACACAACCTAGAATGGCATAATTCTCAACTGAAGATTTCTTGCAAGTGCATTTTGCACGATTCGGCGATTAAATTAGGCGAGTCGCAAGCAGTTTTTTACTAAAACCATCTATATTTGCTGAATTTTCCTTACTGTGGCTAATTCGCCATGTTCCCGCAGAAAATTGTGATAATCCAACGATCTACCTCGCCCCCCGATTCGCCGGCCTGGTCACGCTTGGGAGGAGGCTCCTGCCGCATTGTCCCCGCGCCGGTTCTGTTTCCGTATCCGAAACGGCGATCCACACCGTGGCCATGCCCGCCCGTTCCGGAAGTGCAACCCGGCCAACGCCGGATGACCGGGCATGGAAGGGGGCGAGGGGTTGAACGTGACGAGGAAACCGGCGAAAAGCAGCGCGACCGGCGATGGGTCATAAGGGGGCTTCCGGGGACACGGGCATGGAACAGGCACCGCCGCAATGCACGGCTTCACGGCTCTCGCGCGTCTTCGGTGCCCGAGGCGGGCGGCCCCGCATGTCATGCGGCTTCGCAAAGCGCGCCGGCTGTGTAAAATAGGTAAACGTTCATGAGCAATTTAGTTCCATTACACGTCGTTGCGTCCCGCGTGCCGATAACAGGCGCGATCATTCGGTCATGGAGCCTGCCCTGGGACCGGGCGGCACAAGGAGCTTCCGTTGGGTACTGATACCGTCTGGAGCGCGGCCAGGTCTGGTTCCGCGGCCGAACGGCTGCGGGGTTTCCGGGTCGCCCTTTTGTTGAGCATGGCGCTTTCCGGCTGCATGGTGGGGCCGGATTTCAAGCCTCCACACCCGGCCGTGCCTGCCCGCTTCATTGGTGATCCGCCACAGAGCGAGGCGAGCCCTTACATCAACGGCGACCCGGTGGACCCGAACTGGTGGCGGAACTTCAACGACGCGACCCTGACCGAGCTGGAGGACGAGGCCGTCGTCCAGAATCTCGACCTGCAGATTGCCGCGCAACGGCTGCTAGAGGCGGAAGCCCAGGCACGAATCACCGGCGCCAGTCTCTATCCCAATCTTTCCGCCGCCGGCTCCTATACGCGTGAGGATGCGAGCAAAGAAGGTCTTTTCAATCTTTTAGGCGGTGCCCTTGCAGCGTCCAGCAATGCCGGCGCCATCGCCAGCGGAGGCAGCACCGCGGCGGGCGGGGGCGGCGTCAGCGCCCTCATCCAGCCTTTCGATCTTTACCAGTATGGTCTGCAAGCGAGTTACGATATCGACCTCTGGGGCAAGAACCGGCGCGCCGTGGAAGCGGCCATCGCCGCCGCCCGCTCCTCGGAGGAAGCGCGCCGGAGCGCCCTGCTCAATATCGAATCGCAAGTCGCGAGCGCCTATATCCGGCTGCGCGGCACGGAAACCGTGTTGCGCATCACGCAGCAGAACCTCGCTCTCGCCAACCAGCTGATCAACCTCACGGTGGAGCGTCAGAACGCAGGCCTCACAACCTCGCTCGACGTTGCCAATGCCCGCGCCACGGCCGCGCAAATCGCAAGCCAGATTCCCGGGCTGGTGACGCAGCGTGACAGCTATATCAACCAGATCGGCGAATTGCTGGGCATCACCCCGGACACTCTGCCGGCCGCCCTGTTGAACTGGCAGGCGGTGCCGCCCACGCCGCCGGAAGTGCCTATCGGCATGCCCTCCGATCTGTTGCGCCGCCGTCCCGACATCCGGGAGGCGGAAGCCGACCTGCACGAGGCCACGGCGGAAACCGGTGTGGCGGTTGCAGCCTTCTTCCCTGATTTCTCGCTTTCCGCCTCGGCCAGCTTTCAGGCTTTGCAATTCAAAAATCTTAATGAGTTCAAAGCGTTGACCTACGCGTTTGGCCCTCAGGTCACGCTTCCGGTCTTCGAAGGCGGGCAGCTTCACGGCCAGCTCAGCCTGCGCCGGGCGCAGCAGAAAGAATTCGCGATCAACTATGCGAAAACCGTGCTGCACGCCTTCTACCAGGTGGATGATGCGCTGATCGCCTATAACCAGGAACATGCGACATTGGCGCAGCTGAACGTCTTCACCCAGCAAAGCCGGATCGCGCTCAGCCTGGCGGAGGATCAGTACAAGCAGGGGCTTGCCGATTATCTGCAAGTGCTGAACGCGCAGCAGAACTATCTGAATGCGCAGCAGAACCAGGCGCTGGCGGTACAGAATCTCTCCGACGATCTGGTGACGCTGTATCAGGCGCTGGGCGGGGGCTGGGAAAACATCCTCCCCGCCAAGCAGGAGGCCGATTGAGGCCGGCGGGCTATTTCATCGCCCTCCGCAAATTACTGTCGATCTTGTCGAGGAAGTCCTGGGTGTTCAACCAGGGCGCATCCTTGGCGATCAAAATCGCCAAATCCTTGGTCATGAAACCGGATTCGACGGTTTCCACGCAAACCTTCTCCAGCGTCTCGGCGAAATGGGTCACGCCGGGGGTATCATCGAACCTGCCGCGATAGATCAGGCCGCGTGTCCAGGCGAAGATGGAGGCGATCGGGTTGGTCGAGGTCGGACGGCCCTTCTGATGTTCCCGGTAGTGGCGGGTCACGGTGCCGTGCGCCGCCTCGCTCTCCACGGTATGGCCATCGGGGCTCAGCAGCACGGAAGTCATCAGGCCGAGGCTGCCGAATCCCTGGGCGACGATGTCTGATTCCACGTCGCCGTCATAGTTCTTGCAGGCCCAGATATAGCCGCCTTCCCATTTCAGGGCGCAGGCGACCATGTCGTCGATCAGCCGGTGTTCGTAGCTCAGGCCGGCGGCTTCGAACTTGTCCTTGAATTCGGTGTCATAGATCGTTTGGAAAATGTCCTTGAACGTGCCGTCATAGGCTTTGAGGATGGTGTTCTTGGTGGAAAGATAGACCGGATAATTGCGCTCCAGCCCATAATTGAAGCTGGCGCGGGCGAAGCCCTCGATCGAGGCCGTGGTGTTATGCATCCCCAAGGCGCAGCCGGGGCCTTTGAAATCATGCACGTCCATCACCAGCGGCTCACCGCCATCGGCCGGATGATAGACGAGCTGGACCAGGCCGGGGCCGGGGATCTTAGTTTCGGTCGCGCGGTAGATATCGCCATAGGCGTGGCGGCCAATGATGATCGGCTGGGTCCAGTGCGGCACCAGCCGCGGCACATTCCTGCAAACGATCGGCTCACGGAAAATGGTGCCGTCCAGCACATTGCGAATGGTGCCGTTCGGGCTGCGCCACATTTTTTTGAGGTTGAATTCCTTCACCCGCGCCTCGTCCGGCGTGATGGTCGCGCATTTCACGCCCACCCCGTATTTCTTGATGGCCAGGGCGGCGCCCAGTGTCACCTCGTCGTTCGTCGCGTCGCGATGCTCGATGCCGAGATCGAAGTATTTCAAGTCGATATCCAGGTAGGGCAGGATGAGTTTCTCCTTGATGAACCCCCAGATGATGCGGGTCATCTCGTCGCCGTCCATTTCCACGAGCGGCGTCTTTACCTTGATTTTGGCCATTCTTCGCTCTCCATAG
>JAJYAF010000078.1 GCA_021779655.1 Pseudomonadota bacterium | reverse complement strand
AACGAGCGCGTGAACGAAGCGCTCGCCCGGGGCGAGGTGGTGACCCGCCGGGTTCAGACCGGATTCGACGCCGAGACGGGCAAGCCGGTTTTCGAGGAACAGCCGCTGGCGCTGGAGCCGTTGCCTTTCATCGTCGTCTTCATCGATGAGATGGCGGATCTGATGATGGTCGCCGGCAAGGAGATCGAGATTGCCGTGCAGCGCCTGGCACAGATGGCGCGCGCCGCCGGCATCCATGTCATCATGGCGACGCAGCGGCCTTCCGTGGACGTGATCACCGGCACCATCAAGGCGAATTTCCCCACCCGGATCAGTTTCCAGGTGATCTCCAAGTTCGACAGCCGCACGATCCTGGGCGAGCAAGGGGCGGAGCAGCTGCTTGGGCAGGGCGATCTGCTGTATATGGCGGGTGGCGGGCGGATCACGCGCGTGCATGGCCCCTTCGTCTCCGACCGCGAGGTGGAGGACGTCGTCGCGTTCCTGCGCGAGCAGGGCGAGCCGGTCTACGTTGACGAGGTGACCGAGCCGATGGAGGATGAAACTCCGGCGCTGCCCGGCATGATCGGCGGCAATACCTCGGCCGAGGGAAACCTGTACGACCACGCGGTTTCCCTCGTTGCGCGGGAAGGCAAGGCCAGCACCTCCTTCATCCAGCGGCACCTGCAAATCGGCTATAATCGCGCGGCCAAACTGATCGAACAGATGGAAAAGGAAGGCGTGGTGAGCGCTGCGAACCATGTCGGCAAACGCGAGGTGCTGGTGCGGCGCGAACGCGACGAAGACTGAGCAGGGCTGATTTGCCGGGCGTGGGGTGGTTGCGGCACGGGGCGATGCTGGTATGCGCGGGCTTTGCGATGCTTGCGGCTTCCCGGCGGCCGCGGCTAACATTTGCGGCAGCGGAGAGCTGAGATGCCTGATGTCAACGTAATTGGAATTCCGGCCTGCACCAAGCTGATCACCGACCATATCCAGCATGCCACGCCGGCGCGCTATGGCGAAGCGCTGATTGCCGCGTCCAACGCCGTTCCGGTGCTGATTCCTCCCGAAGGCGAGATGATGCTTGCGGTGCTGGACAGGCTGGACGGGGTAATGTTCAATGGCAGCCCGAGCAATGTCGCGCCGATGCGCTATGGCGTGGATTTCGATGCGTCGCCGGATATGCACGACCCGGCTCGTGACGCCACGACCCTGCCGATGATCCGCGCGGCGCTGGAGCGGGGCATGCCGATCTTATGTATTTGCCGAGGCATGCAGGAGCTGAACGTCGCCCTGGGCGGCACGCTGTGCCAGGAAGTGCATAAGCTTCCCGGCCGGATGGACCATCGGGCCAGCCGCGCCAGCCGTGAGCAGGTTTTTGCGGCGAAGCACGACGTGACGCTGAGTGGCGTGCTTGCCCGCATTTCGGGCGGCGAGCAGATCCGGGTGAACTCCTTGCACAGCCAGGGGATCGACCAGCTGGCGCCGGGGCTGGTGGTGGAAGGCGTGGCGCCGGATGGCACGATCGAGGCGGTGCGGGTGGCGGATGCCAAGGGCTTCGCCATTGGCGTACAGTGGCACCCGGAATGGGAGGTGACCCATTTTCCGGACCGGCTGCGCCTGTTTCAGGCATTTGGCGAAGCCTGTGCAGCATACCGGCTTGGGATGAAACGCGCGGCCTGAGGGAGTCGGCTTTCGCCTAAAGAACCTCTATATAAGTGGCTCTTGATCAAGGAGCGCTGGACATGGATGTACAGACGATCGACAGCACTTATGCGCAGCTGCAATCGCAGGCGCAGCAGACCGTGCAGGAGCTGAAGGCGCTGGCCGAGAAGCTGCAATCGGCGAGCCAGAGCGGCAACCAGGACGCGCGGGAATGGCTGCTGGATTTGCGCAGCATCGCGCTTGCCATTCAGGCGGAGCAGAACCAGGTGTCCAATCTGCTACAGGCGCTGCATGGCTTTATGGAAAACCAGAGCCGGGCGGTGGCTTCGGTCCCGCAGGCCGCTCCGCAGCCGGCGCCTTATCCCCAGCAAGGCTATCCCCAGCAGGCTTATCCCCAGCAGGGTTATCCGCAGGGATATGCCCCCTATCCGCAGCAAGGCGGGTTGGGAGGATTTTTCAACTCCGGATTCGGCCGGGCGATTCTGACCGGGGCGGGGTTCGGCATCGGCGATGACCTGATCAACCGGATTTTCTAGCCGGCCTGCGGGGGCGCGGTCAGCCTTGAGGCTGACCGGTCTTATACCGTGAAATATTTGGCCTTGGCGTTCAGCACCACGATGGCGCTGGTGGATTGTTCCGGGTGAAGCTGAAACTCGTCCGAGAGGCTCACGCCGATCCGCTCCGCTTCCAGCAGGCGCAATAGCTGCGTCTGGTCCTCGAGGTTCGGGCAGGCGGGATAGCCGAAGGAATAGCGCGAGCCGCGATAGGATTGCGCCAGCAGTTTATCCATGTCGCGGTCGTCCTCGGCGGCGAAGCCGAGTTCCGCGCGGATGCGTTTATGGGTGTACTCGGCAAGCGCCTCGGCCATTTCCACCGAAATGCCGTGCAGATAGAGATAATCCTGATAGCGGTTTTCCTCGAACCACGCCCGCGCGATTTCCGATGCCCGCTGCCCCACGGTGACCACCTGTAGGCCGATCACATCGCGCGGTTCATCGTCCACGTCGCGAACGAAATCGGCGATGCAGGCGCCATCCTCCTTTGGCTGCCGCGGCAGAGTGAAGCGGGCCAGTTCCGTGACGCCGTCCTCCGCGAAAATCAGCAGATCGTTGCCCTGGCCGGCGGCTTTCCAATAGCCGTAGACCGCCTGCGGCTTCAGGATTGCGTCCGCCTCGCAAAGCTCCAGCATCCGCCGCATCACCGGGCGCAGCTCCTGGCGCGCCCAGCCCAGGAAATCCTCCAGGCTCCGGCCTTGCTTGCGGAAGCCCCACTGGAACTGAAAAAGCGAGCGTTCGTTGATGAAGGGAATAATCGCCCTCGGCGCGGCTTCGATGACCCTGGCGCCCCAGAACGGCGGGGTGAGAACCGGCCCGGTTTCCGTGAGCCGGCGGCGGCGGGATTGCGCGGCCTTGATGTCCACCGGCGCGAACGCGGCGGCATTGGCCACGCCCGGCCGGCGCTTCGCGTTGGATGACTTTCCCTTGCGCTTGGCCGCAATCGCGGCGAGGTAGTCATCGAAGGCGTTGCCGGTGACCTTGTCCATCAGATGCAGGCCATCGAAGGCATCGCGCGCATAGGCAACGCGGCCGGAGCCATAGGCGGTAACGCATTCCTCCTCGACATAATTGCGGGTGAGCGCGGCACCTCCCAGCATGACCGGAATATCCACGCCCTGGCGGGACATCTCCTCCAGATTTTCGCGCATCACGACGGTGGATTTCACCAGCAGCCCGGACATGCCGATGGCATGCGCGCGATGCTCGCGTGCCGCCGCGAGCATTTCCGCAAGCGGCACCTTGATGCCGAGATTGACCACCTTGTAGCCGTTATTGGTGAGGATGATGTCCACCAGATTTTTGCCGATATCGTGCACGTCGCCCTTGACGGTGGCGAGCACGATGGTGCCGCGCTCCTCGCCCGCGACGCGCTCCATCATCGGTTCCAGATAGGCAACGGCCGCTTTCATCGTCTCCGCCGATTGCAGCACGAACGGCAGCTGCATCTTGCCCGCGCCGAAAAGCTCACCCACCGTTTTCATGCCGTCCAGCAGGATGTCGTTGATGATGTCGAGCGGCTTGTGGCGTTCGAGCGCCGCGTCCAGATCGGCGGTCAGGCCCTTGCGGTCGCCCTCCACGATCCGGTCCTTCAGTTTTCCCTCCACCGTGTCGCTGCGTTTCTTCCGCGCGGTATCGGCGGCTTTGCGGTCGGCGAATATTTCCAGCAGTTTTTGCAGCGGGTCGTAGCCGTCCGCCCGGCGATCGAAAATCAGATCCTCGCAGACCTTCACTTCCGCCGGATCGATCAGATGCAGGGGCCGGATTTTCGAGACATGGACAATCGCGCCGGTCATCCCGACTTTCACCGCGTGGTCGAGGAACACCGAATTCAGCACCGCGCGAGCCGCCGGGTTCAGCCCGAACGAGATATTGGACAGCCCAAGGACGATCTGGATTTCCGGAAACGCCTCCCGGATTGCCTTGATCCCTTGCAATGTCCACAGGCCGAGCTTGCGGTCATCCTCGTTGCCGGTGGCGATGGTGAAGGTGAGCGGGTCGATCAGCAGGTCGCTTTGCGGCAGGCCGTACCGGTTGCAGGCGAATTCCACCAGCCGGCGGGCGATCCGCAGCTTGTCCTCCGGCTCCTTGGCCATTCCGGTCTCGTCGATTGTCAGCGCGATGACCGCGGCGCCGAATTGCCTGGCAAGCTCGAGGCGATCGGCGGCATGCTGCTCGCCATCCTCGAAATTGATCGAGTTGATGATGGGTTTGCCGCCATGCAGCTTGAGCGCCGCCGCGATGACCGGCGTTTCGGTTGAATCGATCACCAGCGGGAGATTGATCGCGGAGGTGAAGCGGGTGACGACCTCGCACATCTCGGCCATCTCATCGCGGCCGACGAAGGCGGTGCAGATGTCGAGCGCGTTGGAGGCCTCGGCCATCTGCTCGCGCCCCAGCGCGATACAGCCATCCCAGTCATGGACTTCCTGCAATTCCCGCCATTTTTTGGAACCGTTGGCATTGCATCGTTCGCCGATCGAGAAATAGCTGTTTTCCTGGCGTAACGGCGTGGCCGTATAGAGGCTCGCGACGGATGGCACCCAGAGCGGGCTGCGGGGCACCGGCGCGGGCCGGTCGCCGCCCAGCCTTTTCAACATCGCATCCAGCGCGCGGATATGGGGGATCGAGGTGCCGCAGCAGCCGCCGACAAGATTGACACCGTCCTCGACCACGAAGCGCTCGACCCAGCTTGCCATTTCCTCGGCTTGCAGCGGGTAATGGGTCTTGCCGTCCACCAGTTCGGGCAAGCCGGCATTGGGCTGCACGGCGATCAGGCCCGGCCAGTTGCGCGAGAGATAGCGCACATGCTCGGCCATTTCCTGCGGGCCGGTGGCACAGTTCAGCCCCATCAGCGGTACGTCCAGCGCGTGGATGACCGTGGCGGCGGCCGCGATGTCCGAGCCGACCAGCAGGGTGCCGGTGGTCTCCACGGTCACCTGCACGAATATCGGGATGTCGCTCGCGGCTTCCGCCCTGGCGCGCTTGGCGCCGTTCACCGCCGCCTTGATCTGCAGCATGTCCTGGCAGGTTTCTATCAGCAGCGCATCCGCCCCGCCGGCGATGAGGCCCCGTGCCTGGATGAACAGCGCGGCCTCCAGCGGATCGTAGGCG
Source organism: Pseudomonadota bacterium (assembly GCA_021779655.1). Next base: position 2,802 of record JAJYAF010000078.1, on the reverse strand, counting down.
ATGTTGCCGAGGCTGGGCAGCTTGGTGCCGGGGCCGATGCTGCCGATGACGTAGCGGGTACGGCCATCGGCGAACGAGGCGGCGGCCTCGTGCGCGAGTTCCGCGGCGATTTTATTGATCTCGAAGGCACGGTCCTCGAGCTGGAATTCCGCCAGCGTGATGGGGGAGCCGCCGAAGGAATTGGTCTGCACCATGTCGGAGCCGGCGGCGAAATAGCCGCGATGGATGTCACGCACCAGGTCGGGGCGTGAGAGATTCAGTACCTCGGTGCAGTTTTCCTTGCCCCAGAAATCCCTCTCGACATCGAGACTGAGCGCCTGCACGCGCGAGCCCATGCCGCCGTCACAGAGGAGGACACGGCATGCGAGAATTTCGAGCAGATGCGGCTTGGCCATGCTTGTCATCTATAGAGGATTGTCCGCATGTCCAGCAGATGAGCGCGATTTCAGACATGCGGATGACGGGTCCGGCGCGTGCGGAAAGAGGTTCGGCTTATGGGCTGAAAAGCCTTAATCCGAGGCCATATGGCGGAACAAGGAAAGGCGGGGCTCCCGGTGTGGCCGCCGGCGCCGGCTGAATTTTTGCAGCATGCGGACCCACCATGGCCTGGCTTCGTCCGCCTGCGCCTTCTCAAATTCCGCTCTCAGAACGGAAAGCGCCTCCCGCTGGGCCATCGCAAGCTTGGTGATCCGGTAGGCCGCATCCGGGTTGCGGACGAACAGGGCGCGGATGATGGCGTCCGCCTCGACATCCATGGGTTCCGGGGCCAACCTGTCATCTTGCCGGGCGACCCCTTCGATAAAGGCGATGATATTGCGATGCTCATCACGTGTCACGATTATCTCCCCGTAACTGCACATTGATTGCAAAAGGGAGGATTGTGCAAGCGCGAAGGCTGGCGGGCCGCCGTTATGGAGGGGATTTCACCTTGATTTGAATTTACCGTGAAGTTGCGGGCAGGGCCTGATCGCGAATCGAATGGTAAACGAGGCGTAATATTCCATCCCGGACGAAACTGTCCGTCTGGGTCATGCCGATCGCCCCCAGGATCATGCGGGAGGCGATGTTGTCTTCCCGCGCCACGGCGACAACCTTGGGCAGCGTTGCGACCTCATGGGCATAAACCAGAGCGGCGCCCGCGGCTTCCGTTGCCAGCCCGGCGCCGCGGGCCTGCGGGCGGAACGCGAAGCGCAGCGCGACGCCCCGGCCATCCGGACGATGCATCAACCCGGTTATGCCCTGGAAACCACCGCCCGAGCCTATGGCGGTTTCCCGGGCGCGGACTGTCCACATGCCGTAGCCATGTGCGCCCCAGGCGCGAATATCCTGGGCCAGTTCCTCCGCGGATTGCTGGCGGGAGCGCACACCGCCCAGCATCTGGGCGAAGGCGCGCGGGTCTGCCTTGAGCGCCGCGATTTCCGGCAGGTCGCCGAAGGCGACGGGCGTCATGACCAGGCGCGCCGTGGCGAGACGCCATGGGGAGAACAACGGCAATCGTCCGGGAGAAGGCGGCGGGCCGGGCCGGCTTAGCGCGTCAGCGGCCGGTACTTGATACGGTGCGGCTCGGTTGCCTCGATACCGAGACGGCGGCGCTTGTCTTCCTCATAGGCCTGAAAGTTTCCTTCGAACCATTCCACATGGCTGTTGCCCTCGAAGGCCAGGATATGGGTTGCCAGCCGGTCGAGGAACCAGCGGTCGTGCGAGATGATGACGGCGCAGCCGGGAAACTCCATCAGCGCCTCTTCAAGCGCCCGCAGCGTGTCCACGTCTAGATCGTTGGTTGGCTCGTCCAGCAGGATGACATTGGCTTCGGATTTCAGCATTTTCGCGAGATGCACGCGGTTGCGCTCACCGCCGGAGAGGATGCCCACCTTCTTCTGCTGGTCGGCGCCCTTGAAATTGAACGCGCCGACATAGGCGCGCGACGGCACCGTGCGCTTGCCGAGATGGATGACATCCGTGCCGCCCGAGATCTCCTCCCAGACATTCTTTTCGTTGTCGAGCGAGTCGCGGGATTGATCGACATAACCGAGCTTCACCGTCTCGCCGATTTTGAGTGAGCCGGAATCGGGTTGCTCGGCCCCGGTGATCATTCTGAACAGGGTCGTTTTGCCGGCGCCGTTCGGGCCGATGACGCCGACAATGCCGCCCGGCGGGAGCTTGAAGCTGAGGCCGTCGATCAGTTCCCGGTCCCCGAAGCCCTTTTGCAGGTCGATCGCCTCGATCACCGTGCCGCCCAGGCGGGGGCCGGGCGGAATGACGATTTCCGCCGCCCCGCCCGCCAGCTCCTGGCTTTTGGCAAGCATTTCCTCGTAGCGCTGAATCCGGGCGCGATTCTTGGTTTGCCGGGCCTTGGGGGAGGAGGAGATCCATTCCCGCTCTTCCGCCAGCGCGCGCTGGCGGGCGCTCTCTTCCTTTTCCTCCTGTTGCAGCCGCTTCTGCTTCTGTTCAAGCCAGGCGGAATAATTGCCCTCATAGGGGTAGCCGCGGCCGCGTTCGATCTCCAGAATCCAGTTGGTCACGTTGTCGAGGAAATAGCGGTCGTGCGTCACCAGGATCACGGTTCCGGGATATTCGGAAAGGGTGCGCTCCAGCCAGGCGACGCTTTCGGCGTCCAGATGGTTCGTCGGTTCGTCAAGCAGCAGCAGGTCGGGTTTTTCCAGCAGCAGGCGGCACAGCGCGACGCGCCGGCGCTCGCCGCCGGAAAGCGGGCCGATGGCCGCATCCGCCGGCGGGCAGCGCAGGGCATCGAGCGCGATTTCAATCCGCCGGTCCAGGTCCCAGCCGTCCTGCGCGTCGATC
>JAJYAF010000077.1 GCA_021779655.1 Pseudomonadota bacterium | reverse complement strand
GGAGATCGCCGCCGGACGGGCCATCATTCCGGCCAATATCAACCACCCGGAACTGGAGCCGGTGGTCATCGGCCGCAACTTCCTGGTCAAGGTGAATGCCAATATCGGCAATTCCGCCGTTACCTCCGGCGCCGCGGAAGAGGTGGAAAAGCTCGTCTGGGCGATCCGCTGGGGCGCCGATACCGTGATGGACCTGTCCACCGGGCGCAACATCCACAATATCCGCAGCTGGATCATGCGCAACGCGCCCGTGCCCATCGGCACCGTGCCCATCTACCAGGCGCTGGAGAAAGTCGGCGGCGTGGCGGAGAAGCTCGACTGGGAGGTTTTCAAGGACACGCTGATCGAACAGGCCGAGCAGGGGGTGGATTATTTCACCATCCATGCCGGCGTGCGGCTGCCCTTCGTTCCGCTCACCGCCAACCGGGTCACCGGCATCGTCTCGCGCGGCGGGTCGATCATGGCGCATTGGTGCCTGTCGCACCATCGGGAAAGCTTCCTCTATGAGCGCTTCAACGAGATTTGCGATATCATGCGCCGCTACGATGTCTCCTTCTCGCTGGGCGACGGGCTGCGTCCCGGCTGCAACGCCGATGCCAACGACGCCGCGCAGTTCGCCGAGCTGGAAACCCTGGGCGAGCTGACCAAAATTGCCTGGGAGAAGGGCTGCCAGGTGATGGTCGAGGGTCCCGGCCATGTGCCGATGCACAAGATCAAGGCGAACATGGAAAAGCAGTTGCGGGCCTGCCACGAGGCGCCATTCTACACGCTGGGACCGCTCACCACCGATATCGCGCCGGGCTACGACCATATCACCTCGGCCATCGGCGCCGCCATGATCGGCTGGTTCGGCACCGCCATGCTGTGCTACGTCACGCCCAAGGAGCATCTGGGCCTGCCCAACCGGGACGATGTGAAAACCGGCGTTATCACCTACCGGCTCGCCGCCCATGCGGCCGATCTCGCGAAAGGCCACCCGGCGGCCCGGCTGCGGGACGACGCCATCTCCCGCGCCCGCTTCGAGTTCCGCTGGGAGGATCAGTTCAACCTCGGCCTCGACCCCGACACCGCGCGCGATTTCCACGATGAGACCCTACCGAAGGAGGCGCACAAGACCGCGCATTTCTGTTCGATGTGCGGGCCGAAATTCTGCTCCATGAAGATCAGCCACGATATCAGGAAGGAAGCCTGGCGCATGGAAGGGCTTGAGGCGCAAAACACGGCTTTCAGGCAAGCCGGCGGCCAGCTCTACGTTCCGGCTCCTCCGGAGACAAGTTGAGCATGGATACAACAGCCCCGCCGGAACCGGCATTCGCGCCGGTTTGACCCCTCAGCCCATTCCGCTAGAACGAAGCCGATCGGATGGACATCGCGCCACGGGTCAGATCGTCAGAGGCAGAGAGGTAAGGAAGCACGGGCATGAAAATCGCGGAAGACGTTACCGCCCTGGTCGGCAACACCCCGCTCGTGCGCATCAACCGGATGGCGCGCGGCCTGCCCGGCAAGATCGTCGCCAAGCTGGAATTCTTCAACCCGGCCAATTCGGTGAAAGACCGTATCGGCGTCGCGATGATCGAGGCCGGGGAGAAAGCCGGCCATATCAAGCCGGACACGGTGATCGTGGAACCCACCTCGGGCAATACCGGCATCGCGCTCGCCATGGTCTGCGCGGCCAGAGGCTATAAATGCATCCTCACCATGCCGGAGACGATGAGCAAGGAACGCCGGGCGCTGCTGCGCGGCTATGGCGCGGAGCTTGTCCTGACGCCGGGTCCCGCGGGCATGGCGGGCGCCATCGCCAAGGCCGAGGAAATCGCCGCCTCCGGTCCCAACTATTTCCTGCCGCAGCAGTTCAATAATCCGGCCAATCCGGAAATCCATCGCCGCACCACGGCGGAAGAGATCTGGAGGGACACGGATGGCAAGGTGGATTTCCTGGTCGCCGGCATCGGCACCGGCGGCACCATCTCCGGCGTGGGTGAAGTGATCAAGGCGCGCAAACCCGCCTTCAAGGCCATTGCGGTGGAGCCGGACGCCTCGGCCGTGCTCTCGGGCGGGGCGAAGGGGCCGCATGTCATCCAGGGCATCGGCGCCGGTTTCATCCCCGCCGTCCTCAACACGCATATTTACGACGAGATCGTCCGCGTGACCAACGACGACGCGCTGCAAACCGCCCGCCGGGCGGCGCGCGAGGAGGGGATCATGGTCGGTATTTCGTCCGGCGCCGCGCTCTGGGCGGCGATGCAAGTCGCCGGCAGGCCGGAGAACCAGGACAAGCTCATCGTCACGATCATCCCCTCCTATGGCGAGCGTTACCTCAGCACCGCCCTCTTCGCCGGACTGACCGACTAGCCGCGCAACCGCCTCGCGCGGCCAGGCGCTTTCAAGGGTTCGCATGCCGGATGCTCATCCCGCGCCCTCCGCGATGTCCGGGCTGAAGCGACGGATATCAACCATTCGGCTGTTCTATTTCATGGCCGGGATCGGCATTTCCGCCTGGGCCATCATCGTGCCGTTCGCCAAAATCCGTTTCCGGCTCGATGACGGCACGCTCGGGCTCATTCTCATGGCGTCGGGCACCGGCGGGGTGCTGGTCATGCCGCTCGCCGGCCCGCTGCTCGGCCGTTTCGGAAGCCGCGCAGTGCTGCTCGGCAGCGGCATCATCTTCGCGCTCACGCTGCCGCTGCTCAACCTCGCGCCCAACGTGCCGCTGCTGGTGGTTCTGCTGTTCGTCTTCGGGGCCGCGTTCGGAGTGATCGACATCGCGATGAACGCGCAGGCGGTGGTGACGGAGACCCAAGCCGGGCGGCTGCTCATGTCGGGTTTCCATGCCATGTACAGCTTCGGCAGCCTCACGGTCGCGCTGGCCACGGCCCTGCTGCTGAAGGCAGGCTTCGGCCATGCGTTCTGCGCGGCCCTTTCCGGCCTCGCGGCCGCGGGTATTCTCACGCAAAGCCGCTATCTGCTGCCGCCGCGCCATGACCTGCCGGCGGGTCCGGCCTTCGCCATGCCCGGCCGTGACACGCTGCTGCTCGGCGCCTGCTGCTTCGCCTGCTTCCTCACCGAAGGCGCGATCACCGATTGGAGTACGGTCTTTCTGCGCTTCACCCGGCATGTCCCCCTCTCCTCGGCCACGCTCGGCTATGCCGGCTTCTCCATCATGATGGCGCTCGCACGCCTTTCCGGGGACAAGGCCGCCGAGCGGCTCGGCAAGCCGGCCGTCATGCGCCTGGGCGCGCTGATCGCGGCATCCGGCCTGTTCCTGAGCGTGCTCGTCCCGTCCGCGCCGCTCGATGTGCTGGGTTTCGCGATGGTCGGCATCGGCGCAGGCAATATCGCGCCGCTGGTCTTCAGCGCCGCCGCCCGAATCCCGGGCATGCCCGCCAACCTCTCGGTTCCCGCGGTGGTCAGCCTCGGCTATATCGGCTTCCTCCTCGGCCCCGTGCTGATCGGGCTCATCTCACGCTATTCCAGCCTCGGCGTGGCGCTCGGCCTGGACGGGCTGATGATGCTGCTGCTGTGCCTGGGCGGCCGCGCGGTGGCCTGACGGGGCAATGCTCCACGTGGAGCATTGCTAACCTATTGTGAATATTCCTTGCCATCCGCCGCCGCACGTATCATAACGTGTCGATAGAACATCCGGCTTTTCGCGCCCGAGCGGCCGCCGGTATGCCATCCCGCTTGGAGATCAGCGGGCTTGCCCCTACATTCGCCGGACCAGTGGAGTCGCAGAAAATGCCGGAGAAAGCAGTGGCGCGGGGGCAAGGATCGGGCGAGGCCGCGACGGGGGAGGCGCTGCCCGAATGGGATTTGCGCGACCTCTATGCCGCAGATTCCGACCCGGCGATCGAAGCCGATCTCGCAGCCGGCGGCCGCGACGCGACGGCTTTCGAAACCCGCTACCGGGGCAAGGTGGAAACCCTTTCCGGCAGCGGCCTCGCCGCGGCCATCGCCGAATATGAGAAAATCGAGGAGCGGCTTTCCCGGCTCATGGCGTACGCCCAGCTGCGCTTCGCCGCCGCCTCGACCGATGCGCGGACCGGCCGCTTCTACCAGACCATGAGCGAGCGCGTCACCGCGATCGGCACGCATCTGCTGTTCTTCACGCTGGAAATCAACCGGATCGACGAATCCGCGCTCAACCAGCGGCTGGAAGACCGAAAGCTTGCCCGCTACCGGCCCTGGCTGCGCGATTTGCGGGTTTTTCTGCCGCATCAGCTCTCCGACACGCTCGAGGAATTCATCCACGAAAAGGAGGTCACCGGCCCGGCCGCCTGGAGCCGGCTGTTCGACGAGACGACCGCGGGCATGAAAATCGGCATCGGGGGCGAGGAATGCACGCTTTCCGCCGCGCTCAACCTGCTTTCGCATCCGGTGCGGGAGAAGCGCCGGGCGGCCGCCAAGGCGATCGGCGAGGCGCTTGCGGCGGAGGAAAAGCGCTTCGCGCTAACCATCAACACGCTCATGAAGGACAAGGAGATCAGCGACCGCTGGCGGCACTATCCCACCCCCGCCAGCGCGCGCAACCGCGCCAATATGGTCGAGGACGAGGTGGTGGAGGCGCTCGTCGCCGCGGTCACCGCCGATTATCCGCGCCTCGCGCACCGCTACTACACCATGAAGGCGAAGTGGCTCGGCCTCGACAAGCTCGAATACTGGGATCGCAACGCGCCGCTGCCCCGCGATGACGACCGCGAGATCGGCTGGGATCGGGCGAAATCCCTGGTGCTTTCCGCCTATGCCGGTTTCTCGCCCAAACTCGCGGAAACGGTGCGGCCGTTTTTCGAGCGCGGGTGGATCGACGCGGCCTTGCGTCCGGGGAAGGCCAGCGGCGCCTTCGCCCATCCCGTCGTGCCCTCGGCGCACCCTTATGTGCTGCTCAACTATCACGGCCGGGAGCGCGACGTGATGACGCTTGCCCACGAACTCGGTCATGGCGCGCATCAGGTGCTCGCGGGCGTCCAGGGTTTTCTGATGTCCGGCACGCCGCTCACCCTTGCCGAAACCGCGAGCGTGTTCGGCGAGATGCTCACCTTCCGCGCCATGCTGGAGACGGCGGACGATCCGGCGCGCCGGCGGATCCTGCTGGCCCAGAAGGTCGAGGATATGCTGAATACCGTGGTGCGCCAGATCGCCTTCTACCGCTTTGAAACCCGCCTGCATGCCGAGCGGCGGGAGGGCGAGCTGCTGCCGGAGCGCATCGGCGAAATCTGGCTCGAAATCCAGGCCGAGAGCCTCGGCCCCGCCTTCCATTTCGATGAGGAATACCGGCTATACTGGTCCTATGTGCCGCATTTCATCCATTCGCCGTTCTATGTCTACGCCTACGCCTTCGGCGATTGCCTGGTGAACGCGCTCTATGGCGTGTATCTCGAAACGCCGGACAAGACCGGCTTCGCGGAAAAATATCTTGCCCTGCTGCAAGCCGGCGGCACGCTTCGGCACAAGGAACTGCTGGCGCCCTTCGGCCTCGATGCGGCGGAGCCCGGATTCTGGCGCAAGGGACTCGACGTCATCTCCGGCTTCATCGACGCGCTGGCGGATTGACGCGATGTCCGGCGAGGATCGCGAAGGCAATATTTTCGGCGATATCCGGCGTTTCGCGCGTACATCCAGCGCCGTGGGCGGCATCGCCGCGCGCCTGGCCGGGGAGCGGGTCCTCGGCATCAAGACCAATCAGGCCCGGCACGCGGAGGATCTGAAAGCCGTCCTCGGCGGCATGAAGGGGCCGATGATGAAGGTGGCGCAGTTTCTCTCCACCGTGCCGGACATCATCCCGGAGGAATACGCGGCCCAGCTCGGCGAATTGCAGTCCAACGCGCCGCCAATGGGATGGTCCTTCGTCCGGCGCCGCATGTCGGGCGAGCTCGGCCCCGGCTGGGAGCAGAAATTCGCCCGCTTCGAGCGCGAGGCCGCAGCCGCGGCAAGCCTGGGCCAGGTCCACCGCGCCTGGCTGCCGGACGGCACGGAAGTCGCGTGCAAGCTGCAATATCCGGACATGCCGAGCATCATGGAAGCCGATCTGCGGCAGTTGAAAATGGCCATTGCGGTGTACCGGCGGATGGACAATGCAATCATCCAGGACGACGTTTACGCCGAGCTGGCCGTGCGCCTGCGCGAGGAACTCGACTATCTGCGCGAAGCCGCCCAGATGCGGCTTTATCACGCCATGCTGGACAGCGCGCCGGACGTGCGGGTGCCAACACCTATCGCCGCGCTCACCACCAAACGGCTGCTGACCATGACCTGGCTCGACGGCATCCCGATGCGGCAGTGGCTGGAGGGCAATCCGAGCCAGGAGGCGCGCAACGCCATCGCCACCGCCTTGTTCCGCGCCTGGTACATTCCCTTCTACCGCTACGGCGTGATCCACGGCGATCCGCATCTCGGCAATTACCAGGTCAACCCGCAAGGCGGGCTGAACCTGCTGGATTATGGCTCGATCCGGGTGTTCCCGGCGAAATTCGTCACCGGGGTGCTCGAACTCTACGCCGCGGTGCGCGACAACGATGCCGAGCGCGCGCGCCATGCCTACGATATATGGGGCTTCAAGGGCATCACGGCGGAGCATGTGACCGTGCTGAACGAATGGGCGAAATTTCTCTATGCCCCGCTGATCGAAGACCGGGTGCGGCCGATCCAGGAGGGCGACGACTCTCGCTTCGGCCACGCCATCGCGGCGCGGGTGCATGAGGGCCTGCAACGGGTCGGCGGGGTGCGGCCACCGCGGGAATTCGTGCTGATGGACCGTTCCGCGATCGGCCTCGGCAGCGTGTTCATGCGCCTCAAGGCGGAGCTGAACTGGAGCCGGCTGTTCCATGAAACGGTCGCCGATTTCGAGCCCGCGCAGCTCACGGCCCGGCAGCAGGCGGCGCTGCGCCAGGCCGGCGTGCCGGCGACGGAATAGCGAAACAGCGGGAACACCCCTTATGAACACCCCTTATACTGGCCGCTCCCCGGCGGACACGTGCCCGGTTGCCCGGTCCGGGCGGGCGGGCTAACAGCCCGGCATGGCCATCCTCAAACGGGGTTTTTTGCAATCCGGACCGCTCGCCCGCGCCTACCGGAAAATCCTCCATTCGTTTTTCGCGAACGATCTCTGGATCGAACTGCGGCTGCATGCCAAGCGCGAGGCCGTGGAATATGTCCTCAGCCACATGCAGGACGCGGTGGTGCGGGAGGACCGGCTGGACCTGCTCGGCTTCGCCCTCTCGCGCGCGCCGTCAGAGGGGCTGGTGCTGGAATTCGGGGTCGAGCGCGGCGCCTCGCTGCGGCATCTCGCGGCGCTGACCCCGCGCACCGTCCACGGCTTCGACAGTTTCCAGGGGCTGCCGCATGACTGGTCCGGCACCAAGGAGGTCAGGGGCGCCTTCAACCGCCGCGGCCGGCTGCCCAGGGTGCCAGCGAACGCCACTCTTCATGTCGGCTGGTTCGAGGCCACCCTGCCGGCCTTCCTCGCCGCCACCGCCCCCGCTCCTTGCGCGCTCATCCATGTCGATTGCGATCTCTACGAATCCACCGTCACCATATTCACCCATCTGGCGGCGCGCATCCGGCCGGGCACGGTCATCGTGTTCGATGAATATTTCAATTATCCCGGCTGGCGGCAGCATGAGTACAAGGCGTTCCAGGAATTCATCGGCCATTCCGGGCTGCGCTACCGCTATCTCGCCCTTGCCGCGGAAAAAGGCCACGTGGCAGTGCAGATGATCTGACTCGTTTGTAAAGCTCTTGCATCGCCCGCGCCGCTCCATCATGGTGCGGCCGCAATGAATTGCCGGGCCGCCATGAATCATGGCCGAACAAAGGAATGCCAAAAGGGATGACTAAATGCGCCTAGCCGTATGCAAGGAGCGCCGCGATGGTGAAAACCGGGTCGCCGCGACGCCGGATACCGTGAAAAAACTGATCGCCATGGGACTTACCGTCGCCGTCGAGACCGGCGCCGGCGCAGGCGCCGCGATACCGGATGAAGCCTTCGCCGCCGCCGGGGCCGAAATCGTGCCCGATGCCGCGGCGGCGCTGGCCAATGCCGGCATTCTGTTCGCGGTGCAGGCGCCCGAGCCGGAGGTGCTGGCGTTGATCGCGCCGGGCACGCTGCTCGTCGGCAAGCTGAATGCCACCGCCGACCCGGCGCTCATCCCGGCCTTGACGGCGGCGCGGA
>JAJYAF010000076.1 GCA_021779655.1 Pseudomonadota bacterium | reverse complement strand
TTCGGCGCGGCGATGCTGGAAACGCGCCTGACCGGCGGCGATGACTATGAATTGCTGCTTGCCGTGCCGCCGGCCAACGCGGCGGCGCTCACCCACGCCCGCGGCGGCCTGAAGATCACGAAAATCGGCGCGTTCATCGCGGGCGAGGGCGTGGAGATCCGCGATAGCGCTGGCAACGCCCTGCATTTCGCAAAGCCGGGATGGACGCATTTCTAGCTTGCTGAAAAAGTCGGACAGACCGTCTGATGGTTTCAAGCCGGCGCCGCGTCGGTTATGAAAAATCCAACGGAGACCTGGCCGTTCCAGCTTTCCGCCCGCAGATGCCCGGCAAGGTGCAGAGGTGTTCCGCCGGTTCGCAAAAGCGCCTCGGCCAGCTTGCCTTCCCTGGCGCGGAACAGCAGCGCTTTGATGCGGCCACCGTTTTCCCCGGCCACCATGGCGCGGATCGTGCCGCCATCCTTGCCGATCCGGTCGGTCTTCACGACGGTTGCGCGGGGCAGCACGAATACCGGCTCCTCGTTGCCATTTCCAAACGGGCCGAGCCGCGCCACCATTTGCGCCAGGGCGGCATCCGCGCCGGTTACCGCCAGCACGCCCTCCAGCATCAGGTCCTCCGCGGGGGGCAGGGTATTTGCCCCGGCAAGCCGCTCGTTCAGAATGGCGTGGAAGGCCGGAAGATTGCTCGCGGACAAGGAAAATCCGGCAGCCATCGCATGGCCGCCGCCGGTCAGCAGCAAGCCGGACTGCCGGGCCCTAATCACGGCCGCGCCAAGATCCAGCCCGGCGACCGAGCGGCCGGAGCCTTTCACGATGCCGCCGGCAACGGCCCCAACCAAGGCAGGCCGATTGAATCGTTCCTTAACCCGGCCCGCCACGATGCCGACCACGCCGGGGTGCCAGTCATCCCCGGCCAGCAAGATCACCGGGCAGCCCGAGGCCACCTGGACGCTTGCCTGTGCCATCGCCTCGGCCAGCATCCCGGCCTCCATCTGCTGCCGCTGCTTGTTCACGGCATCCAGCTTGAGCGCCAGGTCGCGCGCCTCCTCCGGATCGTTCGAGAGCAGCAGCCGCAAACCCATATCCGGCTCGGCAATCCTTCCCGCCGCGTTGATCCGCGGTCCCAGGGCGAAACCGCAATGCATCGCCGAAGGCGCATTCTTAAGGCCCGCCACATCGAGCAAGGCTGCGATGCCGGGGCGTGCCCGCTTCCCCATCACCCGCAGCCCCTGGACCACCAACGCGCGATTCAAACCGGTCAGCGGCATCACGTCGCAAATCGTCGCCAGCGCGACCAGGTCAAGCAGATCCAAAAGGTTCGGAACCGGCCGTCCGGCGAAAAAACCATCCGTCCGAAGCGCGCGCAGCAAGGCGACACAGGTCATGAACACCACCGCCGTGGCGCAGATGCCGGTCAGACCGGAATTGCAGTCGAGCCGGTTGGGATTAACCGTCGCCACGATTGCCGGTGGCAGGCCGTCCGATTTATGGTGATCGAGCACCATGATATCGGCCCGGTTGTGCAATGGCGCGAATGCGTCATGGGCGGTGGTGCCGCAATCCACGCAAACCAGCAGGCTGGCGCCGCGATCCACCAGGCCGCGCATCGCTAGGGTATTCGGGCCGTAGCCTTCCAGAATACGGTCCGGCACATGATATAAAACACGGCAACCCAAGGATTGTAGAACGGTCACCAGCAGCGCGCTGCCGCAGGCGCCATCCACATCGTAATCGCCGAACACACCAATGCAGGCTTGCGTCTGTACCGCCTTGGCCAGCCGCTCCGCCGCCTTGTGCATATCCACGATGCACGAAGGGTCCGGCAGCATCGCTCTCAAGGTCGGGTCGAGGAAATCGGGTGCGTGTTCCGAACTAACGCCGCGCGCGGCGAGCAGCCGGCCGATCAGCTCCGGCACGCCCAGGCGCTCCGCCAGCCCGGCCCCAAGCCGTTCCTCCGAGGGGCGCCAGACCCAGCGCCGGCCGGTCAGGCTTTTTTCGATGCCGAAAACATTCACCGGAGCCATCGCCGGCGCTGCTGATCAGTCCGGCGCCCAGGTCTTGGTTTTGAAATTATGCCGCGCCTCCACGTAGCGTACGGTGCCCGATTTACTGCGCATGACGATGGAATGGGTGACCGCACCATGCGGGCTGCGCATTACGCCCCGCAACATGGGGCCGCCAGTGACACCCGTTGCCGCGAACATCACATCCCCCTTGGCCATTTCGGTAACGGTATATACCTTTCTCGGATCGGTGATGCCCATGGTGCGCGCACGGGCCAGTTGATCCTCGTTCTCGAACAGCAGCCTTCCCTGCATCTGGCCGCCGATGCACCGCAGGGCCGCCGCGGACAGCACGCCTTCCGGCGCGCCGCCGGAGCCCATATAGATGTCGATCCCGGTTTCCGGTTGCGCGACCGCGTTCACCCCCGCCACATCGCCATCGCCAATCAGGGTAATCCGTGCCCCGGCCGCCCGGCATTTGGCGATCAGCTCGGCATGGCGTTCCCGATCGAGCATGCAGACCATGATTTCCGAAATATCGATCTTTTTGGCCAGCGCCAGGTTTTTCAAATTTTCCTGGACCGGCGCATCCAGCGAGACCACGCCTTCGGGAAGGCCGCCGCCCACCGCGATTTTTTCCATATAAATATCCGGCGCGTGCAGAAAATTCCCCTGTTCCGCAAGCGCAATGGTGGCGATTGCGTTCGGCCCGCCTTTCGCGGTTATGGAGGTTCCCTCCAGCGGGTCCACGGCGATATCCATCGCCGGGCCGCCCATGCCCACTTTCTCGCCGATATAAAGCATCGGCGCCTCGTCCATCTCGCCTTCGCCGATCACCACCGTGCCGTTGATCGCGACCTGATCGAAAGCCTTGCGCATCGCCGCCACCGCGGCGCCATCCGCCTCGTTCTTTTTGCCGCGTCCGATCCAGCGCGAAGCCGCCAGCGCCGCCGCTTCCGTCACCCGCACGAGTTCCAGGGCAAGGTTCCGGTCGGAAATGTCTTCGGGCTTGCGTGGGGTCATGGGGACTGGCTCCTCCTTCCTTCAGCGCGATTCGATACGGATCAGCGCGGGCGCTTCCAGCACTGCCTCAAGCTCGGCGATTCCGGCAATGGCATTGCGGATCGCGGCCTCGCTCGTCTCGTGGGTCACCAGCACGATCGGCACGGCCTCGCCCGGTTTGCGGCCATGCTGTAGCATGGATTCCAGCGAAATTCCGTGGTCGCGCAGAATCGCGGTCACATCGGCCAGCACGCCGGGCTGATCCACCACCATCAGCCGCAGAAAATATGCTCCGCGATGCGCCGCGATCGGCAAAAGATGGCGCGGCGCCAGGTGCCGGCTGGTCACTCCCCAAACCGGAATGCGCGTTCCACGCGCGATGTCGATGAGATCGGCCACCACCGCCGATGCCGTCGGCCCGGCGCCCGCCCCGCGCCCTTGCAGAAAAAGCGTGCCCACGAAATCGCCTTCCGCCAGCACGGCGTTGAAAACGCCATCCACCGTGGCCAGCAGGGCGGATTTCGGAACCATTGCCGGATGTACGCGCATTTCCAGCGCGGAAGCGGTTTCCTGCGCTATTCCCAGCAGCTTTATCCGGTAGCCCAGTTCCTCAGCGAAGCTGATGTCGAGGGCGTTGATCCCGCGGATCCCTTCCACATGCACGGCGGCGAAATCCACCGGCTGCCCGAAGGCGAGCGCCGCCAGAATGGCGAGTTTATGCGCCGCGTCGATCCCGTCGATATCAAAGGAAGGGTCGGTTTCGGCATAGCCCAGCGCCTGCGCGTCGGCCAGCACTTCCGCAAATTCCCTGCCTTCGTTGCGCATGGTGGTGAGGATGTAGTTGCTGGTGCCGTTCAGAATGCCGGCCACGCGCCGGACGCGGTTGCCGGCAAGCCCCTCGCGGAGTGCCTTGATCGCGGGAATGCCGCCGGCTACCGCGGCCTCGAACCCAAGCGTAACACCGGCCTTCTCGGCAGCCAGGGCCAGCGCGCCCCCGTGCAGTGCCAGCAATGCCTTGTTGGCGGTTACCACCGGCTTGCCGGCGGCGATCCCGCGCTCCACCAGTGCGCGGGCCACCCCTTCCGAGCCGCCGATCAATTCCACCACCACGTCCACGTCAGGGTCCGCCGCCAGGGCCAGCGCGTCCTCGTGCCAGGGCAGGCCGGCAAGCCGGACACCCCGCTCAAGCCCCCTCCGGCGCGCCGAGATCGCTGTTACCGTAATCGGCTTGCCGGCCCGGCCGGCGATCAGTGCGGCGTTTTCAGCCAGCAGGCGGACGACCCCGATACCCACCGTCCCCAGCCCGGCAATGCCCACCCGCAACGCTGTCATGCTCGGTCCAGCCCGGAAATCATCATACCCCGGCCGCTGCCGGCTCTTTCGCCGGCGCGCCGTTGCTGGCCTGCATGAACGATTTGATATTCCGGATCGCCTGCCGGAGACGGTGGTGATTTTCGACAAAGGCGATGCGCACATGGCCATCGCCATATTCGCCGAAACCGATGCCGGGCGCGACCGCCACTTTGGCGTTTGCCAGCAGCAGCTTGGAGAATTCGACGCTTCCGAGATGCGCAAACCGGGGTGGAATCGGCGCCCAGGCGAACATGGATCCGCTCGGAACCGGTATTTCCCAGCCCGCGGAGGCCAATCCCCGGATAATGAGGTCCCGGCGCTCCTTATAGAGAGTGCGGATCTCGGCCACGCAATCCTGTGGTCCGTTCAGCGCCGCGGTCGCCGCGACCTGGATGGGCGTGAACGCGCCGTAATCCAGATAGCTCTTCATCCGGGCAAGCGCTGAAATGAGCCGCGGATTGCCGGCGGCGAAACCCATGCGCCATCCCGGCATGGAATAGGTCTTCGACATGGATGTGAATTCGACCGTGACATCCTTGGCGCCGGGCACCTGCAAAACCGAGGGCGGGGGCTCGCCGTCAAAAAAGATTTCGGCATAGGCGAGGTCTGATATGATGAACAGGCCGGTTTTTCGCGCGAGTGCCACCAACTCGCGGTAAAACTCAAGAGAGGCCATATAAGCTGTTGGATTTGAAGGAAAATTTACAATAACCGCAGTTGGCTTCGGAACCGAGTGGCGCACCGCCCGGTCGATCGCGCGCAGGAACTCTTCGCCGGGCTCGGCGGGAATGGAGCGCACCGAGGCACCGGCGATGATGAAGCCGAACTGGTGGATGGGATAGGAAGGATTTGGCACCAGAATGGTATCGCCAGGGCTGGTGATGGCGGAGGAGAGATTGGCGAGCCCCTCCTTCGACCCCAGGGTTGCGATCACCTCGGTTTCCGGTTCCAGCTTCACGCCGAAACGGCGGCCGTAATAGGCGGCCAGCGCCTTGCGCAGGCCGGGAATGCCCTTGCTGGTGGAGTAGCGATGCGTGCGCGGATCCTGCACCGTTTCCACCAGTTTCGCCACGATATGCGGCGGCGTCGGGCTGTCCGGGTTTCCCATGCCGAGATCGATGATATCCTCCGCCGCCGCGCGCGCTCGGGCCTTGGCGTCGTTCACCTCGGCGAAGACATAGGGCGGAAGGCGGCGGATGCGATGAAACTCTCCAGACATGTATCTCTCTATCGGCTTGGGATGCTTCTCTTAGTCTGTCCGTGGCGATGTAAAAACGCGACGCCACGATGCCCTTAATATACCAGTTGGGCGAAGCCGCCAGACCCGGCGGCCATAGCCGTGAGGCTGATGGCGGAAGGCGGAACGCCCAGCGCTGTCAGTGCATCGGCAATACGCCGGGCCCGGTGCAGGGCGAGCATCAATGCCGCCTCGTCCGGCCCGCCGCTCTGCTCACCGAAGCCGCCGACTCGTATCCCCGCCGTGCCACGGGTGAGCGCCAGATCGCGCAAAGCGCGCAGCCCCTTCGGGCTGAGGAGAGCCGAACCTTCAGGGAACGCAAGCAAAATCGGGCGCCCATCGGCCGGATGGGCCTCCGCCGGCGCCGGCGGAGGCGCCGCCGGCCGTACCGGGGTTTCCGGCCTGGGCATTCCGCGCCAGTCGATACCCGGTATATCCGGCCTCGGCGGAGCCGAAGCAGGCAAGCTCAAGCCTTCCAGCGGAGTGTTCGCGGCCGAGTCGGGCGAACTGGTCGGCAGTTCTGGCGCGGCCCTGGCCTGCGCCAGATTTTGCTGCACCGCCAGCCGCTGTTGCGGGGTGAGCGGCGCCGGCGCCGGCGGGACCGATGCCAAATTCGGGTAGGGCAGGTCATATCCCGGCGGGGGTTGCCGGTTGGCGGCGATATCGCCACCTTCGGCCTTGTGGTATAAGGCTACAGGACTCTCACAACCTGTCATGCTCAATAAGGCGCCGCACGTCCAGGAAAGAACAAGGTTCCGCAACGATAGCCCGTGGCGGGCCGGCGCGGCGCATGAGGCCGGATTTGCCGTTTTAACCATAACCGTTTTCAACAAAAACGCCCCGATCGCACAGTTCGGCCGTGTCTTAGCCTGAGAATCGCGATGGCGGAAAGGATCAGCATGTCGGCCCCAGAATCCAAATCAGGACTGAATTCAAATCTCAAATCAGAATCCCCACCGCAATCCAATTCCGCCGCCGACCACGCGAATATTTCACCGGACGCCACCGTTCGGGACGTCCGGCTGCCGGACCCGGCGCAGCTTGCCCTTTCCATGTCCGATATCGCAAGCCGGGCGCAACGCCTGGTCAGCGACTGGCTGAAGCGGCAGGCCCAAGAGGGCGTGGCGCTGGATCCGCTGAATGTCGGTGGCGCCTTTCTGGAGATGACCGCGAAGCTCATGGCCAATCCAGGCCAGCTCATGCAGGCGCAGCTCGGCTACTGGCAGGACTACCTGATCCTTTGGCAGAACACGGCCCGCCGCCTCATGGGGATGGAAGCCGCCCCGGTCATTGAAACCGACCCGCGCGACAAGCGCTTCCAGTATCCCGCCTGGAAACAGAATGAAATTTTCGACTTCATCAAGCAATCCTATCTGCTCTCCGCCCGCTATATCAACGATCTGGTGAGCAAGGTGGATGGGCTTTCGCCCCAAACCAGCCAGAAAATAGATTTCTTCGCCCGACAGTTCATCAATGCGCTGAGTCCATCGAACTTCATTCTCACCAATCCGGAGGTGTGGCGCAAAACCGCCGAATCCGGTGGTGAGAACCTGATCCGCGGCCTGAACAATCTGCTTGCCGATCTGGAACGGGGCCGGGGGAATCTGCACATCAAGATGACGGATACCGAAGCCTTCGAAATCGGCGGGAACATTGCCGTCTCCGAAGGCCAGGTCGTCTATCAGAACGAGCTCATGCAGCTCATTCAGTACAGCCCGGCCACGGAAACCGTATATACCCGGCCGCTGGTGATTATCCCGCCCTGGATCAACAAATATTACATCCTCGACCTGCGGCCGAAGAACAGCCTGGTGCGCTATGCCGTCTCGCAGGGCCATACGGTCTTCATGGTCAGCTGGGTCAATCCGGATGTGCGCCTGGCCGAAAAGAATTTCGACGATTACATGGCCGAAGGTGTTCTTGCCGCCCTGGACGCGATCGAGCGGGCGACGGGCGAGCGGGCCGTGAACGCCATCGGCTACTGTATCGGCGGCACGCTGCTCGCGGCAAGCCTTGCCTATATGAAGCGTAAGGGCGATGACCGTATCAAGACCGCGAGCTTTCTTGTCACGCTGACCGATTTCACCGATGTGGGCGAGCTTGGGGTGTTCATCGACGAAGAACAGCTAAGCAATCTGGAAGAGCGGATGCAGCGGCGCGGCTATCTGGAAGGAGCCGAGATGGCCGCCACCTTCAATATGCTCCGCGCCAACGATCTGATCTGGAGTTTCGTCGTCAATAATTATCTGCTCGGCAACGAACCTTTTCCGTTCGACCTCCTGTACTGGAATTCGGACGCGACGCGGATGCCGCGGCGGATGCACTCATTCTACCTTCGTAACATGTATCAGAAGAACCTGCTGGTCAAACCGGGTGGCATTTCCATGAAAGGCGTGCCGATCGACCTGCAGGACATCGACATCCCGGTTTATTTTCTCTCCTGCCGGGAGGACCACATCGCGCCCTGGAAGAGCACCTATCGCGGCGCGCGGTTTTTTGGCGGCAAGGTTCGTTTCGTGCTGGCGGCCTCGGGCCATATCGCGGGTGTGGTGAACCCGCCGGAAGGCGGAAAATACAACCACTTCATCAACGATGCCTTCC
>JAJYAF010000075.1 GCA_021779655.1 Pseudomonadota bacterium | reverse complement strand
GGGATTGCCATAGAATGGCTGCGGCAGTGTACCGCAGCCGGCAAGTGCCGCCAGGAGAAGAAAAACCGGCCAGCGCATCAGGCGGTCCGGATAATGGAAATCTGGTGGCCGAGTGCCGGCTCCCCGCGCAGTGTCCGGCGCCGATGGGAAAAAAACCGCCCCTCCTCCTCCAAGGTATCGTGGGGGAGTACCACCGCCGGAATATCAACCCGAGCGAGGCGCGCGACACAATAGCCCGGCAGGTCGAACCAGAATTTTTCGGCCACCGCGCCGGGCATGAAAAACTGCCTGTCCGCCGGATCGCGCGCCAGAACCTTTTCCATAAAGCCGGTATCCACTTCGTAGCTCTTCTGGTGAATACAGGGGCCGATCACGGCGCGGATATCAACGGCGCCCTTGGAGCGCATCGCCATGCCCACCGCTTCCAGCACGCCCGCCAGCGCGCCGCGCCAGCCGGCATGGGCGGCGCCCACGCAGGTGCCTGCGGCATCGGAAAGCAGCACCGGAGCGCAATCCGCCGTAATGATCCCCAGGCCCAAGCCCGGCTGGCTGGTGAACAGGGCATCCGCGTCCGGGCCGGCGCCGGCCGCCCAAGGTGCGGTGACATGGACCACCCCGGCGCCGTGCACCTGTTTCAGTCCCAGCAGCCTGTCCTTCGGCAATCCCAGCGCGGCCGCGGCCAAAGCGCGATTCTGGCGAACGCAGACGGGGTCGTCCCCGCCGGAGAGATTGCAATTCAGGCTGGCATAAAAGCCGCCTGAAACGCCGCCATTGCGGGTGAAGAACCCGTGCCTGGCAGGTAGATCGCCGATTAAATATTCCATGCTTGTCACGATTCGAATCCGGGCAGCGAGGGCAAGCCTTTAGGGCATATCGCCATCGCTTTGAACAGGCTGCCCATGGCCTCCGGCGCGGTAAGGCGGCGGGCGGCAAGGCTTAGCTGCCTGGCCTTCCGCGGTGCGCGGGCGGCAAGCTGGGCGGTGCGCTGATGCAGCCCCAGCGCGGTTAGGAACGCATTCTGTTTGACCGGCCCCTGCACCTGTGCCCCTGCCGCGGCGGCCGCCCGGGCCAGCGCCGGGAAATCCACATGGGCGGTGATGTCCGCGCTGCCGGGAGCGGCCAGCACCTCGGCAAAGCGGCCGGCCGCGATCGCCTGAACGCTTTCGCCGGGAACGCTTTCGCCGGGAACGCTTTCGCCGGGCATGCTTTCCATCGGCCCGTAATCGAGGAACAGCGCAACCGCGCCACGGCAGGCGAGCGCGTTCACGAAGGCAAGGGCGGCCGGGTTGATCTCCAGCACCGATTCCAGCGGGTGCTCCGGGAGTGCGAGATCCGCGGGCAATTCCACATAGGCGCCATGCTCCACATAGCGTTCCATCCAGCCAGACGGGCGGCGGATAAACTGCCGGACCGGCAGCGCGTCCAGAAACTCGTTCGCGAAGAGAATCATCGGCCGGTCGGGCACCTCGTCCAGCGTTGCATGCCATAGGGCTTGGGGCACCCGCGCCGCCTGTTCCGCGCGCAGCCGCGCCGAGGTTTCGATGAAATGCACCGGCGCCGGTCCGAAAACGCGCAAGGCATCGGCCATCAGCACGCCGCTGCCCGGCCCGGCCTCGACCAGCATCACATCCGGGGGCGATCCCATCAGGCCCCAGACCACCTTTGCCCAGCCGCCCAGAAGCTCACCAAAAACCTGGGTGAGTTCCGGCGCCGTCGTGAAATCCCGGAACGGGTCTTGCCGCGCGTAATAGGCCGCGTTGGCCCGGCTCATATAGCTATCGAAGCGCTCGCGCGTCATGCGTAATCACGTCCTCGGGTGGCGCATGCTCCAGGCGATGATGATCATGCCGATAAGCACCATCGGAATGGAGAGGAGCTGCCCCTCGGTGGTGCCGAAGGGCAGAAAACCCCGGAATACGTCAGGCTCACGGAAGCATTCGCCGATGATACGGGCCACGCCGTAGCCGGCGATGAAAATGCCGGTGAGCATTCCGGTCGCGGCACGGACTTTGTAGAAGCGCGACGCCGCGAGCATGATGAGGAAGAGCACCGCGCCCTCCAGCGCGGCCTCGATGAGTTCGGAAGGATAGCGCGGAACGAGGCTGCCGGATTGCGGAAAAATGACGGGCCAGGGAAACCAGGGCGCCGCGGGGCGGCCCCAGAGTTCGCCGTTGATGAAATTGGCGATGCGGCCGAGAAACAGGCCGATCGGCACGGCGATGACGATACGGTCGCCAAAGCGCAGGATGCTCAGATGGTGTTTCAAACTGAACCAGATGATCGCGATGGTCACGCCGAGAAAACCGCCATGAAAACTCATCCCGCCATCCCAGACCGCGATGATCTTCGCGGGGTGGGTGAAAAAATATCCCGGCTGATAAAAGCAGACATAGCCGATACGGCCGCCGAGAATGACGCCAAGGGTTGCCCAGGTGAGGAAATCATCCACCTGCACAGCCGTCGCGGCAACCGGCGGCAAGGCCGCTGTGCGGCGCACGAGCCGCCAGCCGATCAGCAGTGCTATGATATAGGCGAGCGCGTAATAATGGATCGCGAAGGGGCCAAAACGCACCAGCACCGGGCTGAAATTCGGCCACATGAAAACGGTCGCGGTCACTTATAGGGGTCCGGGCGGATGAGAAAATCCTGGATATAGCGGGTAATGCCCTCTTCCAATGTCATGAACGGCGCGGTGAACCCCGCCTGGCGGAGTTTCTCCATCGGCGCTTCGGTGAAGGACTGATACTGCCCGCGCAGGCTCTCGGGCATGTCCACATAGGCGATGCGTTCGGGCAGGTTGTTGGCGGCGCAGACGGCGCGGGCGAGATCCACATAGGTGCGGGCGGTGCCGGTGCCCAGATTATAGAGATCGTGCAGAACGGGGGCGTCGATCAGAAAAATCAGAGCGGCGACGACATCGTCGATATGGATGAAGTCGCGCGCCTGGGCGCCGTCCGCCAGTTGCGGTTCGGTGGAACGGAACAGCCGGGCAGGGCCGCCTGCCGCGACTTCGTCATGCTTGCGCTTCACGGCGGAGATCATGCCGCCTTTGTGATACTCGTTCGGGCCGTAGACATTGAAAAACTTCACGCCCGCCCAGGCGGGCGGCAGTTGCGCCTTGCTTTCCACCTGCCGTGCGACCCAGAGGTCGAAGGCGTGCTTGGACCAGCCATAGAGGTTGAGCGGCTTAAGCCTGCGCAGCGCGGCGGTGGAGAATTCATCCGAAAAACCTTGTGTCCCATCCCCGTAGGTCGCGGCGGAGGAGGCATAGATGAAGCGGACGGAGCGAGCCGCGCACCAGCCCCAGAGCAGCTGGCTCAAGGCTACGTTGGAGGACCAGACAATATCGCCGTCCCCGGCGGTGGTTTCGCTGATCGCGCCGAGATGGACGATGGTTTCCAGCGGCGGGTGGCTGTCGAGGAAATCTTCCAGCGCTTCGGGGTCGATCAAGGTGAGGGGGGGATGGTGGCGCAGGTTGCGCCATTTACCGGCGGTGCCGAGCCGATCGGCGATAACGACCTCGCGGCCGGCGGAATAAAGCGCCGCGTGCAGGTTAGAGCCGATGAAGCCTGCGCCACCCGTGACCAGTATCATGCTCGGGCTTATAGGTGTCTCAAACGATTAGCGAAAGGCGCGTATAATGTTTGAGCGTTCAAAGTTTTTCGATGACCTGGCCGGGGTGGCGGGTGGCGCTGTCTCGATACTGGCCGGGCTGCGTGAGGAAATGGCCGCCATGGTGCGGGCCAGGGTGGATGAGGTGGTGCGCCGGTTGGATCTGGTTAAGCGGGAGGAGTTCGATGCGATGGCGGAGCTTGCCCGGCGCGGCCGGGCACAGGCGGAGGCGCTGGAGAAGCGGGTTGCGGCACTGGAGGCGGCGGCCAGGGGGTTCACGGAATAGCTCTGAAGGTGTCATGTAACGTGTCATGGCCAGGGCCGGGCGCGGTGTTCCGGTGAACGGGACGGATCACCGGGAATTCATCCTGGCCCACACGGCGCCGGCGCGCGCGGTGCTGGTGCCGGAAATCAGGCTCCGCCTGGCAACTGAGATCACCCCGCTTTGGCAGGCCAGCGAGGCATTCCTGAGCGCCAACGCCATGGCCCCGCCCTTCTGGGCATTCGCCTGGCCGGGCAGCGAGGCGCTGGCGCGTTACGTGACGGATCGGCCGGAATGGGTCGCAAACCGGCGGGTGCTGGATTTCGCGGCGGGCTGCGGGCTGGCAGGCATTGGCGCCGCCAGGGCGGGCGCGGGCGCGGTGGAGGCGGCCGAGATCGACCCGCTGGCGCGCGCCGCGATTGCCCTGAACGCCGAGACGAATGGCTGCCGGATAAACGTGCTGGAACGCGATGTGGTGGGAGAACCCTGCCGCTGGGATGTGATTCTGGCCGGGGATGTCTGTTACGAGGCGCCGATGACACGGCATATCCTGCCATGGCTTAGATTATGCGCGCGAGAGGCGGCGGTGATCATCGCCGACCCCGGCCGGGCCTATATGCCGAAGGACGGGTTCACGGCGCTGGAACGGGTGGACGTGCCGACGACGCTCGAACTCGAAGACCGGACCTCGCGCCGGGTGACATTGTTCCGGCTCGACCCGGGTTAGGCAGCTTTGCGCAGGTCGCGGTTCTGGCGGCGGTTGAGGATGGCGAGCGAGGAGTGCTCCGGCGGGCAGCCATGAAGAACGCGCTCTTCATGGCTGCGGCGTGGGACGTTGACCCCGTTGCCGCGCGGGACTAAGCACGTGCGGCACTGAGTAAAATGTTTACGGAAGGCGGTCGGCACGCATGAAGGATGTCCGCGATGCCCTGATGGTTGGGCGCAACACGGAGGGCAAACTGATCCGCCGTCCGCTTTCTCCCTTCATGCTTGGATCGGCCTACCGGTTCCAAATCTCGTCCGCGACCTCGATCATGCATCGCATCACCGGTCTGGCGGTTGGCGCCGGGGCGGTGCTGCTCACGCTTTGGCTGGTTTGCGCCGCCTCCGGCGACGGGCCTTTTTCCATTGTCCAGGCGGTCTATGCCAGCTGGTTCGGGCTGCTGGTGATGTTTCTGTTCACGCTCGCGCTGTTCTATCATTTCTGCAATGGCATCCGGCATCTCTGCTGGGATGCCGGCCGGGGATTCGATCTGCGGGCCATGCATCGTTCGGCTGTGCTCGTCGTAGCCGGGACCATCATCCTCACGGTCGGCTTCTGGGCCATCGCCTTGTTTATCCGGTGATATTCCATGCATAACGATCCTGCTATCCATATCATGCGCAGCCAGCTCGCCCGCGCGCGGGGGCTGGGCTCATCAAAATCCGGCGTCGGCCACTGGATCGCCCAGCGTGTCAGCGCCGTCGCGCTGCTGCCGCTTTCGCTATATTTCTTGATCTCTGTCATCTTGCTGGAGCACGCCACGCGCGCCGAGGTGGCGGCCTATCTCGGCTTGCCGTGGAACACCGTGTTGTTCCTCTGCCTGATCGGCGCGATGTTCTATCATCTGTCGCTCGGGCTGCAGGTCGTCATAGAAGATTACATGCATAATGAGACCGGCAAGGCCGCCACGCTTTTGCTGGCGAAAGCGGTCGTGTGGTTTTGCGCGCTCGCCTCGGCGGTCTCGATTCTCAAACTCGCTTTCTGAAGCGGCTCCTGGACGGGTGGAACCATGAATATGATGTCGAAACCTTCGCTCGGAGCCTATACGGTTATCGACCACACCTATGACGTGGTGGTGGTGGGCGCCGGCGGGTCCGGCCTACGTGCAACGCTCGGCATGGGGGCCGCCGGCCTCAAGACCGCCTGTATCTCCAAGGTTTTTCCCACCCGCAGTCATACCGTGGCGGCCCAAGGCGGCATTGGCGCCGCGCTTGGGAATATGAGCGAGGATGATTGGCGCTGGCACATGTACGACACCGTGAAGGGGTCGGACTGGCTGGGGGATCAGGACGCCATCGAATACATGTGCCGTGAAGCGGTTCCGGCGATTTACGAGCTGGAACATTTCGGTGTGCCGTTCTCCCGTACCGAGAGCGGGAAGATCTATCAGCGCCCCTTTGGCGGCCATATGAAGGATTACGGCAAGGAGCCGGCGATGCGCGCCTGCGCCGCCGCCGACCGCACGGGCCATGCCATTCTGCACACCCTGTATCAGCAGAGCCTGAAGCATGAAGTGGAATTCTTCGTGGAGTATTTCGCGCTCGACCTGATCATGGACAAGGAGGGCGCCTGCCGGGGCGTGATCGCCTGGTGCCTGGAGGATGGTACGCTTCATCGCTTCCGTGCCCAGATGGTGGTGCTGGCGACCGGCGGGTATGGCCGGACCTATCTCTCCTGCACTTCGGCCCATATCTGCACCGGGGATGGCGGCGGGATGGTGCTGCGCGCCGGGCTTCCGGTTCAGGACATGGAATTCGTGCAATTCCATCCAACCGGGATATTTCCCGCCGGCTGCCTGATAACCGAGGGTGCCCGTGGCGAAGGCGGCTATCTCACCAATTCCGAAGGCGAGCGCTTCATGGAGCGTTACGCGCCGACGGCGAAGGATCTCGCCTCGCGGGATGTGGTCTCCCGGTCCATGACCATCGAGATCAACGAAGGCCGTGGCGTGGGGCCGAACAAGGACCATATTCTGCTCCACCTGGAGCATCTCGGGCCCGAGATTCTGCATGAACGTCTGCCCGGCATTTCCGAAACGGCCCGGGTCTTCGCGGGCGTGGACGTGACCAAGGAAGCGATTCCCGTGCTGCCCACCGTGCATTACAACATGGGCGGAATTCCTACGAACTATCATGGAGAAGTGCTGCGGCCGGTGCCGGGAGATCCGGACGCGATCGTCCCCGGATTGATAGCCGTGGGCGAGGCGGCCTGTGTTTCCGTGCATGGCGCCAACCGGCTGGGCACGAATTCGCTGCTCGACCTCGTGGTGTTCGGTCGGGCGGCCGCGATTCAAGCGGCCAAGCTGGTCGTGCCCAGCGGCAAGCAGCCGGACCTGCCGGCAGGGGCCGGCGAAGCCAGCCTGGAGCGGTTCGACAAGACCCGGCACGGTAATGGCGCTGTCACCGTCGCCGCGCTGCGCGACAAGATGCAGCGGACCATGCAGGGCCATGCCGCCGTTTTCCGGAATTCCAAGAGCCTCACGGAAGGTGCTGCAAAAATGGAAGCGCTATGGGCCGAGCTTGGCGACATTCATATCACCGATCGCAGCCTGATCTGGAATTCCGATCTCATGGAGGCGCTGGAGCTGGATAATCTGATGGGCAACGCCCTGACCACCATGGTCAGCGCGGAGGCCCGTAAGGAGAGCCGCGGCGCGCACGCGCATGACGATTATCCGGAGCGTGACGATGAGCATTGGATGAAGCACACGGTGGCCTACTGCAATGACAAAGGCGAGGTTAAGCTGGAATACCGGCCGGTGAAAATGCAGACCCTGACCAACGATGTGCAGGTCTTTCCGCCGAAGAAGCGGGTCTATTGAGAGAGCCGGTGTTCAAAAACA
This sequence comes from Pseudomonadota bacterium, assembly GCA_021779655.1. The sequence goes on along the minus strand of JAJYAF010000075.1, from coordinate 715 downwards.
ATCTGCCCTTCCGATCTTTTTGAGGTTCCAGATGGCTGAATTTTCGCTTTCCGCAAATTCCAAGATTGGCAAAGGCAAAACCGTAAAAGCGGCGCCTGGCGCCAAGCGGGTCAAGACATTCAAAATCTATCGGTGGAATCCGGACGACGGCAAGAACCCGGTGATCGACACGTACGAGATCGATCTCGACGCCTGTGGGCCGATGGTGCTGGATGCGATCATCAAGATCAAGAATGAGATCGACAGCACGCTGACCTTCCGCCGCTCCTGCCGGGAAGGCATCTGCGGCTCCTGCGCGATGAATATCGACGGCACCAACACGCTGGCCTGCCTGAAGCCGATCCACGAAATGACAGGCGATGTCACGATTCACCCGCTGCCGCACATGCCGGTGATAAAGGATCTCGTGCCGGATCTGACCCTGGCTTATGCGCAGTACCGTTCCGTGGAGCCCTGGCTGCAGGCGGACACGCCGCCGCCGCCCGATGGCGAGCGTTTGCAGTCGCGCGAGGAGCGGGCGGAGTTGGACGGGCTGTGGGAATGTATTCTTTGCTTCTGCTGCACCACGTCCTGCCCGAGCTATTGGTGGAACGGCGACCGCTATCTCGGTCCGGCGGTTTTGCTTCAAGCGTATCGCTGGATTGCCGACAGCCGCGATGAACGCACGGGAGATCGGCTGGACGCGCTGGAAGACCCGTTCAAACTGTACCGTTGC
>JAJYAF010000074.1:1010-8254 GCA_021779655.1 Pseudomonadota bacterium | reverse complement strand
CATAATTGTTGCAGGTGTTGGAGACGATGACCGGCAATCCGTAGCTGTGCATCCAGGCGCGCGCCAGATGGTCGGCGGCCGCCTTGCTGGCAGAATAGGGGCTGCGCGGATCGTAGCGGGTGGTTTCATCGAAGGCCGGATCATCGGGCTCAAGCGAGCCGAACACTTCGTCGGTGGAGACAAGATGAAAGCGGAATTTCTCCCGCCGCCCGGCGGGCAGGCCGGCATGGTATTCGCGTGCCGCTTCCAGCAAGGTGAAGCTGCCCAGGATATTCGTCCGCACGAACAAGGCGGGTCCGTCGAGCGAGCGATCGACATGCGTTTCCGCGGCCAGATGCATCACCGCGTCCGGCTGGAAGCGCTGGAAGCAGGCGCGCATAGCCTCGCCGTCGGCGATGTCGGCGCGCAAGAACGTGTAGCGCGGATGCCGCTCCGCTCCGGCCAGCGCCGCTTCCGAGGCGGCATAGGTCATCTTATCGACGTTCAGGATCTCATGGCCGGTCGCGAGGGCGCGGCGGATGACGGCCGAGCCGATGAATCCCAACCCGCCGGTCACCAGTATCTTCATCCGTCCCAATCACGCTCTAAATCAATGTCTTAGCGGGCGTTTCACGGATCGGACCGACGCATGCGTCACCCTGAACCGAATCGCGCGCCAACTGCCGCAGGGCATTATTTAGTCAAGCCGCCGGGCAGGGGCAACGCATGGTTGCAGGCGCGGACGAGGAATCAGCGTTCAAAACAAATTGGAAAGATGCCGCTTGTGCCCTGTGTCGATGGAGACCTCGGTGCTCATGCCCGCGCGCAAGGGCAGATCGGCCGGACCGGAGACGATCTTCACCCGCACCGGAATGCGCTGTACCACCTTCACCCAGTTGCCGGAGGAATTCTGCGCCGGCAGGACAGAGAATTCGGAGCCGCTATTGGGCGCGATGCTTTCCACGACACCCTGCCAGACTTGGCCCGGGTAGGTGTCCACGGTCACGTGCACTTTCTGCCCGGGACGCACCCAGGTCAGCTCATCTTCCTTCGGCTGCGCCGTGATCCACACATCGGTGTCGGAGACCAGGCCGAAGGCGGCGGTGCCGGCCGGCAAAAACATGCCCGGCTGCAGCTGCTCCACCTGCGAGACATAGCCGGAATAGGGAGCCACCACCACGCTGTCGGTCTGGGCGAGCAGGGCGTTGTGCAGATCGGCGAGCGCGGCCCGGTATTGCGGCGTGTCCGTCACGTTGATGTCCGGATTATCGTTCAGTTTCGCGAACTGCACGCCGGCCTGGTTTTCCAGTTCAGCCAGCCGCTCCTGATCGGCCTGCAACGTATAGCGGGCATCATCCAGCGTCGCCTTGGTCACCCCGCCCTCCTTGATCACCGCCTCGTAGCGGTGCAGGTCGGCCTGGTCCTTCTCGACGATGACCTGCTGGAGCTTGATATCGGCCATCGCCTGCCGATAGCTGCGCTTGGCGCCGTTCATGTCCTGCACCGTCTGGTTGAGTTGCGCCCTCGCCGCGTCAACCGCGATCTGGTGTCCCCATTGGCCAATCTTGAACAGGACCTGGCCCGCCTGGACATGCTGGTTGTCGCGAACGTCCACCTCGTCCACCAGGCCGGATGTAGCTGGGGAAAGCGAGACCTTGGCGGCGTCCACATAGGAATCGTCGGTCGAGACGTAGCGGCCGCTCATCAGCCAGAACAGCAGCGTGCCGATGACCACGGCCAGGATGCCGCCGATCATCAGGACCGGACGCAGCAGCCGTGCCCGGTTGGCGCGGCGGATGGCAGCCCTTCCGCTGTCCTGCGATGCCGGCTTATCGCGCGTTACGACATTCGCCTGCGACATCACGCAATCTCCCTGAAGGGGCCAGGTTCGGCCTGCCCCGATATGGCCGCTGTGGTCGATACGGCCGATGTGGAATCCGCCTTGAACGGCCCGCGCACGGGCGCGGCCGGCGGGTCCGCTCTATGCAGTAAATTCGCTTTCATCTGGCGCAGCCCCTCCAGCATTGCCGCCTGCACGGCAGGCGGCACACCCCGGATGACGAAGGCCCCGAGCTCCTCGGCGAGGGCCGCCATTTTCTTGAGCATCGGTTCGGCGGCCGGCAGCAGGTGCAGCCGCCAGATCCGCCGGTCGCTGGCATCAGCCCGGCGTTCGAGCAGGCCATTCGCCTCCAGCCGGTCCACCATGCGGGCAACCGAAATCGGTTCCACTTCCAGCATGTCCGCCAGCTCTTTCTGGGACAGGCCGGGATAGCGCGAAAGCCGGCTCATCAGCCCCCATTGTGCGCGGGTCATGCCATGGACGCGTGCCCGCTTATCCGCCTCGGCGCGGGTGAGCCGTGCCACATCGTGCAGCAGCGCGAACAGGTTTCTGTTGGGATCGGGACTCATAAACAGGCGTACTATAAGCGAGCTTATTAATCTCGCCAGGGGGTACAGCCCTGCTGTTTTTCGAAGGCGGCCCTGCACCTGCCGCGCTCACGATGTTTCGATGAGCGTTTGTCAGAGGGTATTTCGGGTCAATGCCTCGTGCAGGACCGGCACCGCGCCGGAGAGCACGATCTGCACGCCGATGCCAAGCAGAAGCAGCGCCATCAGCCGGGCCATGATATTACGCCCGGATGCGCCCAGCACCGCCGCGAAGCGATCCGCCGAGGAATAGGCAACCCAGATCAATGCCGCCAGGGCCAGAATTGCAACAAAGCCGCCCGCCAGGAAGATCATCCGCCCGAACAGCGCGTCCGGCCGCTCCGAGCCGAGGCTGACAGCGACCGCGATGGTTCCCGGCCCCGTGGTCAGCGGCAGGGTGAGGGGGAAAAAAGCAAAGCTCGCCGGGTCCTCCTGGGCCACCGGCGCGGCTTCGGCTTCCTTGCGGCGCGTGCGCTCCTGCGGCGCGGAGAGCATCTCGAATGCCCGGACAGACACGACGATGCCGCCGGCAATCCGCAGCGCGTTCAGGGAGACGCCGAAGAAACTCAGGATATAGCTGCCCGCCGCCAGCGAGATCAGCATTACGAAGGTGGAATACACCGCCACCCGCCGTGCCAGCAGAACCCGCTCCGCATGGGTCTGCCGGAAGGTGACTTCGTGAAAAATGATCGAGCCGCCGAGCGGGTTCACGATCGAGAACAGTGCTGGAAAGACCAGCAGGAACGCGGCGATGGCGTCGGCGATCAGCATAGCGGTAGCGTAAACCATCCCCGGCGGACAAAGAAACATCCGGCATCTGCGATGCGCGAGGGGATGTACCTGAGAAACGGGCGGCCCGCTTCCGGTGTTCCCGGAAGCGGGGGCTTTGCGATCAGAGCAGGTCGAACCGGTCGGCGTTCATCACCTTGGTCCAGGCGGCAACGAAGTCATGGACGAACTTCTCTTTATTATCGTCCTGAGCGTACAGTTCGGCATAGGCGCGCAGGACCGAGTTGGAGCCGAATACCAGATCCACCCGCGTCGCCGTCCATTTGGTTTGACCGGTCCTGCGGTCCTGGATTTCATATAGGGAGTCACTGGCGGGCTTCCATGTATAAGCCATATCCGTGAGGTTCACGAAGAAGTCCGTCGTCAGCGCGCCTTCGCGGTTCGTGAACACGCCATGCCTGGCGCCACCGTGATTTGCCCCCATGACACGCATGCCGCCAACCAGCACTGTCATTTCGCAGGCGGTCAGTCCCATGAGCTGGGTGCGGTCCAGCAACAGCTCCTCCGGGCGCGCGGCGTAGTCCTTCTTAAGCCAGTTCCGGTAGCCGTCGTATAGCGGCTCCAAAACTTCAAAGGACTCGGCATCCATCATCGCCGCCGTCGCATCGCCACGGCCCGGCGCAAAGGGGACGGTGATCTCGAACCCTGCAGCCTTGGCGGCTTTTTCGATGCCGACATTACCGGCCAGCATGATTACATCCGCCAGGCTGGCGCTGCTTGCCGCCGCAATCGGTTCCAGAACCGACAAGACACGTGCCAGACGTTGCGGCTCGTTGCCCTCCCAGTCTTTCTGCGGTGCCAGACGGATGCGCGCGCCATTGGCGCCGCCGCGCTTGTCCGAGCCACGGAACGTGCGCGCGCTGTCCCAGGCGGTGGTGACCAGATCGGCAACGCTCAGCCCGCTGGCGGCAATCCTCGTTTTGACGCCGCCAATGTCGTAATGGATGGGGCCGCCCGGCACGGGGTCCTGCCAGATCAAATCCTCCTTAGGGACATCCGGGCCGATATACCGGGCTTTCGGCCCCATATCGCGATGCGTGAGCTTGAACCATGCGCGGGCGAAAATTTCCGAGAAATACCCTGGATCTTTATGGAAACGCTCGGAAATCTCGCGGTATTTCGGATCCATTTTCATGGCCATGTCCGCGTCGGTCATGATCGGGTTATGGCGAATCGAGGGGTCCTCGACATCGACCGGCTTGTCTTGCTCCTTGATATCGACCGGTTCCCATTGCCACGCGCCGGCCGGGCTTTTCCGTAATTCCCACTCGTGGTTCAACAGCATTTCGAAATAGCCGTTGTCCCATTGGGTCGGGTTGGTGGTCCAGGCACCCTCGATCCCGCTGGAGACGGTGTCGCGGCCGATGCCACGGCCGACATGATTGATCCAGCCGAGTCCCTGATCCTCCAGCTCCGAAGCCTCGGGCACCGCGCCCAGCTCGGAAACATCGCCATTGCCGTGGCATTTGCCAACCGTATGGCCGCCGGCGGTCAGGGCCACGGTTTCCTCATCGTTCATCGCCATTCGGGCGAAGGTGATGCGGACATCATGGGCGGTCTTGAGCGGGTCAGGCTTACCGTCCACGCCCTCGGGATTCACGTAAATCAGCCCCATCATGGTCGCGGCCAGGGGATTTTCCAAATCGCGTTCGCCCGCATAGCGGCTGCCCGGGCTGCCGGTGGCGGCGAGCCATGTCTTCTCGCTGCCCCAATACACATCCTTTTCGGGATGCCAGATATCCTCACGGCCGAAGCCGAAGCCGAAGATCTTCAGCCCCATCGACTCATAGGCCATGGTCCCGGCGAGGACGATCAGATCGGCCCAGCTTATCTTGTTGCCGTATTTCTTCTTGATGGGCCACAGCAACCGCCGGGCTTTGTCAAGGTTGACATTATCCGGCCAGGAATTGATCGGCGCGAAACGCTGATTGCCGTGCCCTGCGCCACCGCGCCCATCGGCGATGCGGTACGTGCCCGCCGAATGCCATGCCATGCGTATCATTAAACCGCCATAATGGCCCCAATCCGCCGGCCACCAATCCTGGCTGTCAGTCAGCAGGGCTTTAACGTCCTTTTTAAGGGCGTTCACATCCAGCGCTTTCAGCGCCTCACGGTAATTGAAATCCGGCCCGAACGGGTTTGTCTTGGTGTCGTGCTGGTGGAGTATGTCCAGGTTCAGGGCTTTCGGCCACCAGTCCAGCGTCGCTTCCGCGGCGGCGGCGGTGGTGTTGGCGCCGTGCATGACGGGACATTTGTCCGGTGCGGGTGATATATTGTTCATTACGGGTCTCCTTGCGGGGGCTAGGCCGCTTGCTTGAGCCGCGTTCAACCGTGATCGCCCGAGCATACCGGACAAGGTGACATTCTGGAAGAGCAGCCGGCGCTGCCCGACGAATCGCCCGCCGACGCGACGCCCGCGGAGGAGAAGGCGCCTTCAATGCCCGAAGGCTTCGATGATCTCCTCCGTCATCTTCTTCGCATCGCCGAACAGCATCATGGTATTGTCGCGGAAGAACAGCTCGTTCTCCACGCCGGCATAGCCGGAGGCCATGGAACGCTTCACGAAGAGCACGGTCTTCGCCTTGTCCACCTCCAGGATCGGCATGCCGAAAATGGGTGAGGACGGGTTGCTCTTGGCCGCCGGATTCGTCACGTCATTGGCGCCGATCACGTAAGCCACATCGGCCGTGGCGAATTCGTTGTTGATCTGCTCCAGCTCGAAAACCTCGTCATACGGCACGTTTGCCTCGGCGAGCAGCACGTTCATGTGGCCCGGCATCCGCCCGGCGACGGGGTGGATCGCGTATTTCACCTCGACCCCGTTCTCCTTCAGGAGATCGCCCATCTCCCGCAGCGCGTGCTGTGCCTGCGCCACCGCCATGCCGTAGCCGGGGACGATGATCACCTTGGAGGCGTTCTTCATGATGAAGGCGGCATCGTCGGCGGAGCCGACCTTCACGCCTTTGTCCCCGGCCGGGCCGGCGGCGGTGGCCTCTCCGCTGGTGCCGAAGCCGCCCGCGATGACATTGATGATGGAACGGTTCATGCCCCGGCACATGATGTAGGAGAGGATGGCGCCCGAGGAGCCGACCAGCGCGCCGGTGACGATGAGCGCGAGATTGCCGATGGTGAACCCGATGCCGGAGGCCGCCCAGCCGGAATAGGAATTCAGCATCGAGATCACCACCGGCATGTCGGCGCCGCCGATGGGGATGATGAGCAGCAGGCCGAGCGCCAGCGCGCAGAGCGCGATGAGCGAGAACAGCGTGAAACTGCCGCCCGAGACGACGAAGGCCACGATCAGCACCACGATAAGAACACCGAGCCCGAGATTGATCGGATGTTGCAGCCGGAAGGTGATCGGCCGGCCCGACATCAGCGCCTGCAGCTTGGCGAACGCGATCAGCGAGCCGGTGAAGGTGATGGCGCCGATGGCGAGCCCGAGCGACATTTCGATCAGGCTTTCCACGTGAATATGGTGCGGCGCGCCGATGCCGAAGCTCTGCGGCGCGTTGAGCGCGGAGGCGGCGACGCAGAGGGCGGCCAGCCCGACCAGCGAATGCATTGCCGCGACCAGTTGCGGCAGCGCGGTCATTTTGATGCGCAGGGCGACGCCGGTGCCGATCGCACCGCCAATGGCGATGCCGAGCACGATGATGAGGAAGCCCGAAAGGGTCATTCCGCTATGCGCGAGCGTGGCCAGAATGGCGACGGCCATGCCGGCGATGCCGAGCCGGTTGCCGCGGCGCGCGCTCTCCGGGTGGGAAAGCCCGCGCAGCGCCAGGATGAACAGGACCGCGGCGACGAGATAGGCGAGGGAGGTCAGCGACGCGCTCATTTTGCAGCCTTGTCTTTCTTCCGGAACATCGAGAGCATGCGGTTGGTCACGACGAAGCCGCCGAAGATATTCACGCTCACCAGCACCACGGCGATAAAGCCGAACCCATGGGCGGTGACGCTGCCGGGCAGCCCGGCGGCCAGCATCGCGCCGACGATGATGACCGAGCTGATCGCGTTGGTCAGAGCCATCAGCGGCGAATGCAGCGCCG